>CAVEND010000040.1:0-7782 GCA_963616865.1 Faecalibacterium prausnitzii
GCCGGGCGATCCTCCCGCGTCGGGGTCCTCCGCGAGCCGCTTGAGCCTCTCGCCATACCACCCAGCCGCGACTTTCTCGCGCCCATAGAACCCCTTGGCGACCTCCTCCGCCTTGGACTCAAGATACGACTTGGCCGCATCCTTGACCCCACCGCCGCCCGCGAGCGTCCCAACGAAGCTCCCGATGCCCTTCGCGTTGCCGACGAGACCGTGCCATGCGTCGCCGACCCCGCTGTAGTCCCAGAGGGCTTTCTTCAGGGCGCCGACGGCCTCGACGGTCTCCTCGATCTTCTCGACCGCGCCGGCGAGGCCGCGCGACAGCGTCTCCGCGAAACGCTCGACCGCGCCCGACTCGACGAGTTCGTCAAGCTTGTCGATGAGCGTCTGGAGGCCTCCCTTGGCGGTGCCCGTGAACGCCTCGCCGAACGTCCGCACCGCGTCCGTCCACTTGTCCTGGAGCGTGGAGACGAGCCCCTGACCCGTCGTCGACGTCTCCTTGAGGGCGTTGTGGAAGAGTCCGCCCTCCTCGGTCGCGGAGCGCATCGCGGCGGCGACCATCTCGAAGGAGATCGCCCCCTCGCTCACCATGTCCTTCAACTCGGCGACGGACTTGCCCGTCTCCTTGGCGATGACGGTGAGCGGGTTGAAGCCCTGGTTGATCATCTGGAGCAGGTCCTGCCCCATGAGCCGCCCGGCGGCCTGGACCTGCGAGAAGACGAGCGCGAGGCCCTGGAACTTCTGCGCGTCGCCCATCGAGATGTCGCCGAGCATCTTGAGCGACGGCATGACGGACTCGATGGACGCGCCGAAGGAGAGGATGAGCTTGGATGCCTTGGAGAGGTCGCCGAAGGTGAGCGGCGTCGCGGCGGCGAACGCGCGGAGCTGCGCGATGTGGTCCCTCGCCGCGTCGACAGAGCCGAGCAGCACCTTGAAGTCGGCGATGGCCTTCTCGAAGCGGAACGCCTCGCCGATGGCGGCGGCGAAGACCCGCGCGAACGTCTTGACCGCGCCGAGCGCCATGTCGAGCCCCGCCTTGACGTTGGCGAGGTTCGCGGCGGCCGACTTCGCGAACGAGGAGAGGCGCGAGACCGCCGACGAGACGGCGGCGGCCGTGCGGTCCTTCGCCGCGATGACGTATTCGACGACCTTGTTCACGCCGCGCCCCCCTTGGCGGTTTCCTCGCCGCGCTCCCCGCGAAGGCGGCGCGAGATCGCGGCGCAGGCGCGGGCGAGGTTCTGGACGGCCTCGTCAAGCTCGATGCGCCTCTCGCGCCGACCGCCGCCGAGCGCGTCCGAGAGCTCCTCGAGCTCGACGTAGGACTTGGCGAGAGAGACGAGCGACCGCCCCCAGAGCCAGTCGGCGGCGGGGATTCCGGAGGCGACCTCGAGGCGGGCGACGAGCGCGGCGAAGTCGGTCGAGGCGCGGCGGCGGAGCTTGTCTGGCTTCCCGCCTGCGTCGGGCGCGGCGTCCGGGTCCTCGCCGTAGCAGACGGCGACGGCGCGGGCGAGCTCGCGCCCGGAGCAGGCGAGGCGGAGCGCGGTCTTCAGGACGGCGAGGCGGGCTTTGCCCTTCGTGACGAGCGCGGCGAACGCCTCCGGCTCGCGGGCGTGGGCGAGGGCGTGGACGCGCGCCCACGCGAACATGGGCGACGAGCGCGGCCACCACGCCGAGGCGAACTCCGCGAGCCACACCTGCGCCCCCGCCGTGACCGGCCAGAGGTAGACCCCCCGCGAGACGCGCACGGGCCTGCCCATGAGGTCGGCGTTGACACCCGCGTAGGGGTTGTCGACGCGGCGGCAGGCGAGGACGAGCGACTCGATCTCGTCCGCCGTCAGGTCGGCGGCGGTCGCCCCCGTCGACTCGCGGAGGTCGTCGAGGACGGATTGGAGGCGCGAGGGCATCAGGCGTCCGCCGACACGGCCTCGTGGGCGACGTGGCGCGTGATCGTGACGGAGGTCGTCGTCGCCTCCTGGTTGGACTGCGAGAGCGACCACGAGTCTGGCAGCGACCACCCCGACGCGATGGCGAGGTCGGCCACGGCGACGCGCCCCGTGAGCTGGATCTCGAGCTTCTCCACGCCGTCGCGGTTCTCGCCCGCGAGCTGGTTGCCGTCGCCGTCGGGGACGTCGCTGTGCGTGGCCTCGAGCGTGTAGGCGAGCGACGCCATGCCGATCCCCGACGGGCAGGAGAACACCGCCGTCCCGTCCGCGTCCTTCAGCGTCGAGGGGACGCCCTGCGCGCGCGGCGGGAGGACGACCGATGGCTTGTAGAGGCGGCAGGCGTTGTGCGTCCCGGCGGTCCCGTCCACGGCGGCGTGGCGGTGCGCGGCGACGGTGAGCGCGGGGAAGGCCTCCTGCGAGTAGGCGACGGAGACCGAGTCGACGTGCGCTCCGTTGAGGACCGCGCCGACGCTGGGGATGGCGAGGCCGTCCGAGCCGGTGTGGCGCGAGGCCGCGTAGGTGAGGGAATACTCGATTTTCGCGCCGTATTGCGCGGCGGCGAGCTCGTCGCCGTCCGATTTGAGGGCCTGCGCGCGCTGGCGCGTGAGCGTCGGGTTGCCGCCCGTCTGCAGCTCCCAGTCGGCGAGCGTGCCGAGGACCGTCTTGTCCGGAGCGAAGAACTCCA
This sequence comes from Faecalibacterium prausnitzii, assembly GCA_963616865.1. Taxonomy (GTDB): domain Bacteria; phylum Verrucomicrobiota; class Kiritimatiellia; order RFP12; family UBA1067; genus UBA1067. The sequence continues at coordinate 2,626 of CAVEND010000040.1, forward strand.
CTGCGCTTGTCGTTGACATTGTGCTTTTTCCTTCCGTTTGTGTCTGTCGCGAATGGGGGCGCGGTTAGCGGATCGCGCCGGGGTCAGCGCGGCGTGAGGAACACGAGGTCGAAGACGGCGGAGGCCGTCCACGTCGGGACGGGCCTCTCGTCGCGGGCGGTCTGCACCTCGGCGGTCTTGAGCGCGGAGGGGTTGCCAGCCTCCGGCGCGAGGCGGAACTGGACGACGCACGAGCCCTCGCGGATCGAGAGGGGGTCCGCCTCCTCGTCCGTCGGCAGGAGGCGGCGCACCCGCATCACGAGCCTTTGGAGCGCGGCGCGGTCGCGGGCGTAGAAGTCGGCCTGCGCCCGGAAGTGCGCGACGGGGGCGGCGAAGGCGTTGAGCGCGGCCGTCTGAGACGCGCCCGCGTCGAACACGAGGCAGTCGGGGTTGCCGGGGTTCACGCCGAGGTAGGCGTTCTTGCCGGGGGCGAACCCCGTCGCCGCGCAGAGCGCGCGGAAGCACGCGGCCTCGGCGTTGGCGAGCGACTGCTCGTAGGGGACTTCGGTCATCTGACCCTCCTTCCGATTTCGTCCTTGATGATCGTGGCGAAGTTGCCGGCGTTGTCGCGGATGGCGCGCTCGATGAACTTCTCGTCGGCGCGGGAGCCCTTGGCGACGGTGCCGGGGCCGCGCTTGAACCACGTCCGCCCCTTCTCGTCGTGGATGCGGCGGGCGTATCTCCCGGCGGGCGCGTTCGACGCGACGAAGACGGAGAGCCGCCCGGGCGCGGCGAGCTCCGACTGGATGGACTTCTCCAGCCCGCCGGGGAACGTCCGCCGCGCCGTGCGCCTCTTGCGCCTCAGCGTCGCTGAGAGGACGGCGTTCGTCGGCGAGCGCGGGGCGTTCGCCTTCGCCTCGCGGACGGCGACGCGCCCGCACCTGACGAGGGCGCGGTCGATGTCGCCGCCGAGCCCCGCCAGCCTCGCGAGGGCGCGGCGGACCTCGCCGAGCCCGCTGATCTGGATTCCGTTCGCCATGTGTGCGACAATGGGGGAGGCGTTAGCGCGTGTTTTGTGGTATAATGGCCTCTCCAAGCCCCCTCGGCGGGGCGGCTAACGGCGAAACCACTTGAAACGGAAGGAGACATCGAACATGGGAACGACACGCGCATCCACGCTTTGCATCCTCGCGGCCGCCGCCTCGCTCGCGGCGCGGGCGGAGAAGATCGCCACGCGGGGGTGGGTCGAGAGGGTCGTCGCGGCGGCCGTCCAGACGAACGGACTCGACGAGGCGAGCGTCCGGGCGATCATGGAGGCCCGCGAGAACAACGACGAACTCTACGACGACGATGAGGGGCTTTACTACTACGTCCTGACGCGGACGGCGGACGGGCGCTACCACAACAGGCGCGTGGACGTGCGGAGCGCGGCGCGGACGGAGCTGGGCGCGTTCCAGGGCGCGTGGGTGACGCGCTCGACCGTGCCGGGGCTCCGCGCAGGGGACGCGCTCGGCTTCGCGTCGTCGGGCGGCGCGGTCGTCTTGAGGAACGCCTCGAACGAGTTCGCCTACGCCGAGGTGGCGCGGGCGGTCGGGACCAACTTCGCGTGGACGGAGGCGACGCTCACGAACGCGGTGGCGTGGGGCGGCGGCGCGGTCGGCCGCTACGAGATCGCGCTCAAGTCGGCGGACGGCGGCGCGGCGGGGCTCGAGCCCTACCAGATGTTCGCGGAGGCGTGGATGGCGGCGACCGGCGAGGCGACGACGAACGCCTACGGGGGCGTTGACGCGGCCGTCCACTGGGCGACGAACGCGATCAGGCGCGAGGCGAGGACGGTCCTTGGCTTCGAGGCGAAGTGAAGCGCGGGCGTGTTGCGCGTCTGGCGGGCTTTGTGGTATAATGTTGGGCGATGGCAGGAAAGAAACAAGATTTCGCGGCGCAAATGACCGCCTTGGGTGTCGGGATCGCTTGGCTGTCACCAGGCTTGAACACTGACGCGGATCATTTGTATTTTGAGTTTGATGGCGACTCACGCAATCCTTGTCTGACGATTTGCGAAAACCATTTCAACACGGAAGATTTTGCGAATCCGTGGGAGAAGTGGATTCCCCGGAACGAGAAGAGGTTTCATTCGGCGGAGGACTGCCTTGAGCGGTATATTGTCGATGGCAAGCCTCTGAAATCTTGCATTTCAGGCGTCACCGCGCTCATGCCGATGTAGGCTTGCACGACAACTTGATTCTTTCGTTGAACTCAAGGTTGTCTATTCTTGCGAACTTGTTGTATTCTCTCGCGTAGCCACGGTGTGAAACCCTGTCGAAGAACGCCGAGCAGTCGTTTGCTCCAATCTGCGGGTCTATGAAGCGCGTGGCCCCGTTTTCCTGCACGGCCATGAAGGTGTGAGCTCCTCCGCCTTTCCACTTGCAGACGATTTGCGCGCGCGCGCCGTCTCCCCACTCGCGCATTTTCGCCTCGATGTCAGACTTCCTCTTGTAGCCGATCCCCACAGCCCCCTTCATCTGGGGGAAGAGCCATTCGTCCGACAAGGGGACAAGGCCCTTGTAAAGTTCGTCTCCCTGGTCGCTCACGACACGCCCTCGACGCAGGACGGTCTTCCGCGGGAGCGATGTGACGTCATATCCCCTGAAGCGGGCTTCGGCCGTTGGCACGCACCTCTGGCAATTGATGCAGTATGCCTTGCGTAAGTCGCTTGGCCGGTATCGTCCGTATTGCGGGTTGCCTTTCAATGGATCTGTCCTTTCTTCCGTGTGCCTCGCGCCGATGGACTTCATGAGCGCGTCGGTGGACTTTTCGAGGTCGGTCTTCGGAGTCCAACCGTCCGCGCCTTTCGCCGCCCCCTCCGCGTCCTTGACCCCGCAGACCTCGGCGATCCTCTCCGCCGTCGCGTCGCGCCTGACGTGGACGACGCCGCCGCGACTGCCGCGCCGCCACCGCTCCTCCTCGAACTTCGGCTCCTTCCGCGTCCCGCCCCTGACGCGCTTGACGGGCTCGAAGCGCGGCGGGTTGCCGCCGGGGCAGAGCGCGGAAACCTGCGCGTCGGTGAGTTTCGCGACGATCTCTCCCGCGTCGGCGCGGACGAGGCCGTTCCTGACGTTCGCCTCGAGGTTGTCGCGGTTGACGGCGGTCTCGGCCGCCTCCCGCGTGAGCGACGGGTCGGCCAGCATCTTGCGGTCGACGTCCATCTCCCAGCGGCGCTCGTCGGCCTCGTCGAACGACCACCCGCCGCCCTCGCCCGGCTCGCCGAGCGGGTGCCCGCGCTGGAGCGCGATCTCGTCCGCGTCCACCGCCTCGTCCACGGGGTCGAGCGTGTGTGTGCAGTTGGGGTGGAAGCACCCCGACGCCCTCGCCTGCTCGTAGGTCGGGAAGCCCTTGGTCTTGCCGGTGAGCGAGAGGATGACCCCCTCCCACGGGAAGCAGCCGTCGCACGTCGGGTCGCCGCCTCGCGAGACGCGGGCGAGGTCGTCGCCCGTCCTCGCGAGCGCGTCGGCGAGGCAGTCGTTGTAGACGCGCATCGCGTTCGTGCGCGCGTTCATCTGCACGTAGCGCCCCGTGTCCCACGCGCGTCCGGACGAGTCGGTGAAGACGGGCCTCTCGCTCGCGGCGGCGTTCCAGCGCGAGAGGATGTCGCGCCCCATGTCGCGGAGCGTCCCGCCCTCGACGGCGTTCTGGCGCAGCGCGGCGACTGTCGCCGAGCGCAGGGCGTTGACGAGCGACTGCGCCATGCGGTCGGTGAGGACGGCGGCGAGGCTGTCGCCCTGCGCGGGCGAGACGAGGCGGCAGACGGCCTCGGCGCGGGACTTGGAGTATTCGACCTCGACGCCCTTCATCTCCGAGGCGTCGGAGGTCGCGGCCTTGGCGGCGAGCTCGTTCTGCCGCGAGAGGAGCGCGTCGAGGCGCTTGGAGAGTTTCGCGAGGCGGCGGCGGATCTCGCCCTCCGCCCTCTCGCGGTCCCTGGCGGACCCGCCGAGGTTCAGCTCTTCGGCGAGGAGCGCCATCTCGCCGCGAACGGAGCGGAGCGCGGACGCGACGAGGCGGTCGGCGCGCTCGGCGAGCGCGTCAGCCCTCTCGACAAGCCTCCCGAGCCGCCGGTCCATCGTCAGGACATGACGGCCTCGACCACCTGGCGGCAGCCGAGCCACGCGAGAGCCTCCGCGGACCACTTGCCGCGCCCCGCCGAGAGCGTCCGGCGGGCGCCGGCGGCCTCGTCCGGGTTGAGGGATGGGACGGGCGACTGGAGCTCGCCCTCGGCGGGCGCGTCGCGCACGAGCGCGTAGAGCGCCTGTTCGTAGGCGGCGAACTCGTCGCGGCGGCGGTCGCCGTGGCGGTAGGTCGGCTCGTCCTCGCGGAGCGGCCGCCCCAGCGCGCGCGAGACGTCGCGCAGGGCCTGCGAGAGCGCGGCCTTGCGCTGTTCGAGCGAGAACCCCTCCCAGTCGGCGCGGCGGGAGTGGTTCGAGAAGTAGGCGTTCGCGCCGTCGATGGAGATCATCTCGCGGCCTTCCTGCCGGCCGGCTTCGCGCGGAGCGCGGCGTTCTCGCGTTTGAGCGCGGCGTTCTCCCGCTCGAGCGCGGCGACGCGCTCGCGCAGCCTCGCGGGGTCGTCCGAGGCGTTGCGGCTGGCGATGGCCCTGCCGAGGTCGGCGAGCTCCACAGGTGTGAGTGTCATGTCTTTCGTCTCCGTTCCGTTTGGTTGAAGAAAAACCGCCGCGACGCGGCAAGGAGGTGGCCGAATCGCGGCGGGCGGTTGTGTCAAGCCTCCGCAGGCCCCCGTCAGGCGATCTTGACGAGGAGCTTCACGACGCGGATGTCCTTCGTGTCGTAGACCTTCTTCCAGTTCGCGGGCTTGGCGAGCTCGTCGTTGGTGGGCGACGCGCCGGCGGCCGTCCCCTGCCACGCGATGCCGCGCACGTGGGCGATGCCCGCGTGGCGGGAGACCACGAAGTCCTGACCGCCGTTCTTGAGCGGGTCGCGCCCGGTCTCGAACGGGACCTTGGAGGGCACCTCGTCGAGGGCGACCGCGCCCGCGCCGAAGAGGTAGATCTCCGCGACCTTGGTCGAGGCGTCGTAGCCGAGGTTGTCGTCCATGACGATGGCGCGGCCGTTGTAGGTCGGCAGCGTCCCCTTCGCGTCGGACGGGCGGTAGAGCGTGGACTGCGCGTCG
>CAVEND010000041.1:0-7743 GCA_963616865.1 Faecalibacterium prausnitzii
AAAGGCGGATTTTTGGTATAATATACCGAAATGTATCTGAAGCAACTTGAGATTCTTGGATTTAAGTCCTTCGCCGACAAAACGCGCCTCGAATTCGATCCGGGGTTGATCGCCATCGTCGGCCCGAATGGCTGCGGAAAGTCGAATGTTTCCGACGCGATCCGCTGGGTGCTCGGCGAGCAGAAGCCGACGGCCTTGCGTTGCTCGAAACTCTCCGACGTCGTCTTCAACGGCACCGACACGCGCAAGCCCCTTGGCGCGGCGGAGGTCTCGATCACCTTCGCCGACTGCGAGAAGGAACTGGGCACCGACTATCACGAGGTCACGATCACGCGCCGCGTCTACCGCGATGGGTCGGGCGAATATTTCATCAACAAGCAGCAGAGCCGCCTCAAGGATGTCCAGCACCTCTTCATGGGCACGGGCATCGGCACGAGCTCCTACTCCGTCATGGCGCAGGGTCAGATCGACGCGATTCTCTCCTCGAAGCCCGAGGACCGCCGCGCCGTCTTCGAGGAGGCCGCCGGCATCACGAAGTTCAAGGCGGATCGCAAGGAGGCTTTGCGCAAGATCGAGCAGACCGAGCAGAACCTCCTGCGCGAGGCCGACGTCCTCCGCGAGATGAAGCGGCAGATCGCCTCGCTCCAGCGCCAAGTTGGCAAGGCGCAGAAGTATAAGGAGTTGCGCGACGAGTTGCGCGGCCTCGACATCTACCTTTCGCGGCAGAAGATCCACGGCTTCGACCAGGAGCTCGAGCAGAACGCCCGCAACCGCCAGGAGGTCGAGGCGGCCATCGCCGAGGCGTCCGAGGTCGTCGCCTCCGCCGAGCAGACGGCGCAGAGCCTCCACGCGCAAGTCCACGAGATCGAGGATCGCCTCCAGCAGCTCTCTGGCGAGCAGGCCGCCGCCGAGGGCGCGCACCAACGCGCGCGCGAGGTCATCGGCGTCAACGCGACGCGCTTGGAGGAGTATCGCACCTACATCGCCCGCGACCGCGTGGAGGAGGAGAACGCCCTGCGTGCCATCGAGGAAATTGATTTGCAGGGCGAGTCGCTCGCGCAGAAGACGCAGCTGCTCACCGAGTCGCTCGCGGCCGCCACCGAGTCGTGCGCCGCCGCGCAGACCGAGTTCGACGCGCTCCAAAAGGCGATTGACGAGAAGCGCGAGGCCGTCGCCGCGCGTCGCCGCGAAGTCGCCGACACCTCGCGCACGGGAACGCTCGTCGCCGACAGCGAAGTCGAGCGCAACGGCGCGCGCGAGGTTTGGAAGGCGGGAACGTCGGTGACGACGATGATGAAGCGCGAGGATTTGATGGCGCTCGTGACGGTCGCCGAGGACGAGCTGCGGGCGGCGGAAGTGAAGCACATCCCCGCCTCCCAGCGGCTCACCGAGTGCCGCATCGCCGCGAGCCAGATGGAGCAGGAGCTCGCGTTCGTCTCCCAGCAGGAGGCGGCGACGCGCGCGCGGCGCGGCGAGATGGAGCAGTCGCTCGCCGCGCGTCGGCGGACGCTCGCCGACTACGAGGCGGCGATGGCGCGGCTTGAGGAGGAGTCGGGCGACCTCATCGGCCGGCTCGACGCGCTCAAAGCCAAGGCGGACGGCTACATCGACGTCATCAACGAGTCTCGCGGCCGCCGCGCCGCGCTCATGGAGCGCATCGCCGAGGCGGACGCGCAAGTCGCCGCGCGTCGCGCCGCGCTCGACCAGGCGAAGGACTTCCGCGCCAAACTCGACGTGCAGGCGACGGAGGCGAACATGCGCCGCCAGAACGTCTACGAACACTTGCAGGACGAATACGGGCTTTTCGCCGACGCGGTCATGCGCGAGAAGGACCCCGAGTGGAAGAAGGGCGTTGTGCCGCCGTTGGAGGAGGTCGAGACGAAGGTGCGGGGCCTTCAGTCGGAGATCGCCGCGTTGGGGCCCGTCAACATGGTCGCCATCGACGAGTGCCGCGAGCTGGAGGAGCGCTACGCCCGCGAGAAGGCGCAGGAGGAGGATCTCATCGCCGCCAAGGCGCAGTTGATGGAGCTCATCGGCGGGCTGAACGAGACGTCGAGCTCCATGTTCCGCACGACCTTCGAGACGGCGAACAAGAACTTCCAGACGATGTTCACGAAGCTCTTCGGCGGCGGCGAGGCGCGTCTCGTCCTCTTGGAGAACGAGAGCGACCCGCTTGAATGCGGCATCGACATCATCGCCCGCCCCCCGGGGAAGCGTCCGCAGTCGGTCACGCTCCTCTCCGGCGGCGAACGGACGATGACGGCGGTCGCGCTCCTCTTCTCGATCTTCATGATCAAGCCCGCGCCGTTCTGCATGCTCGACGAGCTCGACGCCGCGCTCGACGACGCGAACATCGGGCGGTTCGTCGAGCAGCTCAAGGAGTTCCTCGCGCAGTCGCAGTTCCTGATCATCACCCACAACCAGCACACGATCGCCGGGTCCGACCTCGTCTACGGCGTCTCGCAGCAGGAGAAGGGCATCTCGCGCGTCATCTCCATGAAACTCTCCGACATGGGCGTGAAGTCGCCGTGAAAGACGTGTCCCACGACTCCATCGCGCTCGTCTCGCTCGGCTGCGCCAAGAACGCGGTCGATCTGCAAGTGCTGGCGGGTCGCCTCGTCGAGCGCGGCGCACATCTCGTCTCCGAGGGCGAACGCGCCGACACGGTCATCGTCAACACGTGCGCGTTCATCGCCTCGGCGCGGGAGGAGGCCGAGTCCGAGATTCGCCGCGCCCTTGAATTGAAGCAGCGCGGCTTCTACAAAAAAGTCGTCGTCACAGGGTGCTACCCGCAGCGCTACCCGGAGGCCAAGGCTCGCTTTCCGGGGGTGGACGACTGGGCTGGCGTTCCGAAGAAATGGGTCGAGCCGCCCATCCCCGCGCTGCGCTTCACCGGGCAGGCGTTCGCCTACTTGAAGATCGCCGAGGGGTGCGCCCACCGCTGCGCCTACTGCGCGATCCCCCTCATTCGCGGTCGGTATCGCGCACGGCCGTCCGAGTCCATCTTGCGCGAGGCGCGCGCGCTCGTCGAGAGCGGTTGCCGCGAATTGAACATCGTCGCGCAAGACCCCCTGCTTTGGCACGAGCGGCGGCCGTCGGGCGAGACGTGGAAAATCGCGGATCTCCTCCGCGCCCTCGACGAGATCCCCGGCGACTTCTGGGTGCGCGTCCTCTACAGCTATCCGAGCGAGGTGACGGAGCCGTTCCTGTCGTGGCTCGCGACATCGCCGCACGCCGTCCGCTATCTCGACATCCCCGTCCAGCACACGGTGCCCGAGGTGCTGGCGAAGATGAACCGTTCGGGGGCGGTCAAAGCCTCACGCGAGCTGCCGTTCGCGCTTCGGACGCGCTTCCCCGATTTGACCTTGCGCACGACGATTCTCACGGGTTTCCCCGGCGAGACCGACTCGCGTTTCAAGGCGATGCTCGGCGACTTGAAAAAAATGGATTTCGATTACGTCGGCGCGTTCGCGTATTCGCCCGAGAAGGGGACGGACGGCGCGTCGCTCAAAGGGCGGCCGTCGCGCTCTGTCGCGCAGGCCCGTGCGCGGGAAGTGCTGGCCCTCGCGAAGCGAAACTGGACGCGCAAGGCGCGGGCCCTCGTGGGTCAGACGTGCCGCGCACTCGTCGTCGCGCCGCGTGTCGCCCGCCTCGCCTCGCAGGCCCCCGATGTCGATGGCGTCGTTTTTCTGTCGGAGGACGCGCCCGTCGCCTCCTTCATCACGGTTCGCCTCGTCGAATCGTGCGGGTTCGACTTCAAAGGCGCGCGCGTCGGATGAAAAAGACGTTCCCCTTGGCGAACGAGGCCGTCCAAACGCGCGACCTCAAGTATTACATCTTCGACTGGGACGACAACATCCTGCACATGCCCACGACCATTCGGATGGAGCACCTTGACGCGGACGGCACGTGGAAGGAGGTGTCGGTCTCGACCTCGACCTTCTCGCTCGTGCGGCGCGACACGGAGCATTACCGCCCGCCGAAAGGCTCGTGGAAGAACGCCTTCCGCAATTTCGAGGACGCGCCCGACACGACGCACTTCATCGAGGACACGGTGACGGCGTTGGAGCGCGTCGAGCACGGCGAGAAGCCGGGACCCAGCTACCAAGCGTTGAAAAAGGCGTTGCGCGAGGGGCGGCTCTTCGCCATCGTGACGGCGCGGGGCCACTCGCCCGCGACGCTGGAGCGGGCCGTGCGCGTCTTCATCAAATACGCGCTCTCCGAGGAGGAACGCGCCGAAATGCTCTCCAACATCCGGGGCTACCGCCAGTGGCTCGGCGGCGCGAGCGAGGCGGACTTCGGGACGGACGTCGAGGAACTCGACCGGTATCTCGGCAAGTGCCACTACTCGGCCGTCACGAACAAGCTCTTCTTCTCGCGTTTGGAGCAGGATCCCATCTATCAGGAGAAACTCCTGCTCGCGCCGTCGGCGGCGCAGCCGGAGCTCGCCAAGGAGTTCGCCATCCGCGATTTCGTGGAACACGTCTTCCACAAACTGCGCCGGGCGGGCGTCATGAACCGCTCCATTTCCATTGGCTTTTCCGACGACGACAAGGGGAACGTTCAGGCCGTGTCCGACTACGTTCGCTCGGAATTGGCGCAGCGTTTCGGCGCGATCAAGTTCGTCGTCTACGACACGTCGGATCGCTCCCTGCCGAAGGGGCGCAAGGTGTGCATCGCGGGGCAGGTGAACCTGCCGGGCGTTTTGGATGCGTGAGGAGGTGCGGTATGGTCAACATCGAGGAAATGCGCAAGAAGTTCAAGCCCAAGAAGCCCACCCCGGAGCGGCAGCGGTCGCGGGCGGCGATTCAGGCGATCGCGCGGGAGTATGAACTCAAAAAAGAGAACTTGAAGGGCGGTGCGCCACTTGTGAAGAAGGGCCCCCTCTTCTACGGCCTCGTCATTTTGCTTTTGATCGTCCTTGGGGCGATGCTCGTTCCCTCGATCATGAACGGAAGCCTCGCGCTTGGGAAAAAGCGCATCGACCGCAACGCCCTGCAGGCGCGGAAGGCGATGGACGCGCTCTCGCTCGCGCTCGGCCGCTACAAGTTCCATGTCGGCGCCTATCCGACGACGGAGGAGGGGTTGGACGTCCTCGCCTACCGCAAGCCGCGCGAGATCCAGCTCATCCGCGCCCGCCACCCCGGTTGGGACGGCCCTTACGTCAACCACATCGTGAAAGATCCGTGGGGGCGCGACTATGTCTACGAGACGCGCCCCGAGGGAGGGCATCCCATCCTCTACTCGAAGGGCCCGGACGGCCGCGCCGGCACGACCGACGACGTCATGCCGCATCAAGACTTCTTCGACGAGGCGTTCCGCGACACGACGTGGACGAACGGCTGGGCGCCGTGCGAACTGCGCGGCATCGTCGTCGCGCCCGATGAGGAGACGCGCCGGCGCGTTGAGGCCAGCATGGAAAAATACGACTAAAGGAGAAAGACTATGGCAGAACTGATTGTGGCTCTCGATGTTCCCACCCGCGAGGAGGCGTGTGCGCGCGTCCGCCAGTTGGGCGAGGCAGTGTCCTTCTACAAGATCGGCTTGGAGCTGTTCGCGGCGGAGGGCCCTGACGTGGTGAAAGCGGTTAGGGATCTTGGCAAGCGTGTCTTCCTCGACTTGAAGTTCCACGACATCCCGCGCACCGTCCACAACGCCGTCCTCTCGGCCGGTCGGCTGGGTGTCGATTTGATGACGATCCACGCGACCGGTGGCCAGGCGATGATCCGCGCCGCCGCCGAGGCCGCCGCCTCGTTCGGGGAGAACCGCCCGCGCATCCTCGCCGTCACGATGCTCACGTCGCTCGATGCGTCCGACCTTGAGGACATCGGCGTTCGTGGGCGGACACCGGCCGAGCAAGTTCTCTCGATGGCGAAACTCGCCCGCGGGGCCGGCGCGGACGGACTCGTCTCGTCGCCGAAGGAAGTCGGCACGCTCGCGGCCGCGCTGGAGGCGGGAACTCTCTTCGTCACGCCCGGCGTGCGCCCCTCCGGCGGAAGCGTCGGCGACCAAAAGCGCGTGGCGACGCCCGCCGAGGCCGTCCGCGACGGCGCGACGCATCTCGTCGTCGGCCGCCCGATCCTCGCCGCGAGCGATCCCGTGGCGGCGGCGCGGGCGATCCTCGCCGAGATGGCGGCGGTGTGAACTTTTCTCCCGTCCGCGTCGTTTGACAAATCGAGGATGTGACCTATGGAGAGATTTGTGACGCTTTTTCGGGAAGGCGGGCCCGTGATGTGGCCGATCCTGGCGCTGTCCGTCGTCGGGCTGGCGATTCTCGTGTGGAAGGCCCTTGAGTTCCGCGCCGGGCGGCGCGACGCGCGGGGCCTGGCCGTCGTCTCGACGATCATCACCGCCGAGCCGATGCTGGGGATTCTCGGCACGGTGACGGGCATCATGCAGACGTTCAGCGCGTTGAGCGGCGCGGACGGCGGCGTCAACCCGATGGCGGCGACGGCGGGCATCGGCGAGGCCCTCATCACGACGGCGGCGGGTCTCATCGCCTCGCTCATCCTGATCTTCCCCTACAACATGCTGGACGCGCGCGTCGAGGACGACGGGAGCGCGGGCGCGTGAAACGCCGACGGCGAGGTGCGCGGCTTGAAATGACGTCCCTCATGGACGTCATGTTCCTCGTGCTCGTCTTCTTCATCTATTCCATCTTCGACATGGCCGTCCACAAGGGCGTCCAAGTGAACCTCCCCAAGGCGGCGGGCGTGCTCGAACGCGGCGAGCGGATCGTCGTCACCCTCCGCGCCGACAACTCCCTGCAATTGAACGGCGTCGACTGCCCCCGCGACAGCCTCGTCGAGAAGGTGCGCGTCCTTGCCAACGTCGAGGGCGGGGCGCCCGTCCTCATTTCGGCGGATCGTCAGGCGGAGCTTGGCGTGGGCATCGAACTTTTGAGCGACCTTCAGGCGGTCGGTGTCGAGAAGGTCAGCTTTCAGGTCGACGGCAAGAGGTAAGCCTCATGCGTTTCCTCGCCTCGCTCGTCGTCTCGCTCCTTCTGCACGCGGCGTTGGCCGTCGGGATCGTCTTGTCGTTGGACACGCTCGCCGCTCCCGACGAGTTGCTCACGCTCGACCTCTCGCGGGTGGAACTTTCCTTCGCGCAGGAAGAGGCGGTGGCCGATGCCCCCGTGCCCGTCGCCCCGTCGCCAATTGTCGAAGAGGAAAAAGTCGACGAGAAAGCGGAGGTTGAGGAAGACGTCGAAGAGGAAGTTGAAGACCAAGATGAAGTCGAAGAAGAAGTCGAGGAAGAGAAAGTTGAAGAGAAAGTCGACGTCGAAGAGCCGAAGGTTGAAGAGAGGATAGAGGAGGAGAAGGTTGACGAGCCGCCGCCGAAACAAGAGCCTCCAAAACAAGAACAAGAGTTGCCAAAACCCGCACCGCCACCACCACCCAAACCGCCGGAATCGCCAAAACCGAAGCCTCAACCTCCTGCGCCGAAGCCTCCGCCGCAACCGCCAACGCCCGCGCCGATTCAAGGGGCGATTGACGCGCCGCCCAAGCCGCGACAGGCCATTCGACCGCGTTATCCGCAGTCGTCGCGGATGCGCGGCGAGGAGGGCGATGTCGTTTTGTCGTTGCACGTGACCGCGTCTGGCGAGGTTGACCGCGTCGAGGTTGTCGCGAGCAGCGGTTTCGCCGATCTCGACGAGGCGGCGGTGAAAGCGGCGCAGAAGGCGCGTTTCACCCCGGCGCGGTCAGGCTCTCGCCGCGTGGACGCGCACGCGCGCCTCACGCT
>CAVEND010000042.1:0-7683 GCA_963616865.1 Faecalibacterium prausnitzii
CTCACCAAGCGGCGAGATTCAAGAGTCGACGCGGTGCTTGAACTTAGCCCCTCCGTCCATCGCCCACCGCCAAACAGCGGAGCAAGGCGCTGCGACGAAGCGACTCCATTCGTGAAGATTCGTGTCAATTCGTGGCTAAAACTTCACCCCTCCGCCCCGCCCTCGCCATTATTCTTCGCCAGAGTCTGTGTTGTTCGCGCGTGAATTTGGTATAATTATCGCTATGGCGCAAAAAGTGGCGACGGTTGGAATTGTGGGGAGGACGAACGCGGGCAAGTCCACGCTCGTGAACGCCCTTGTTGGCGAAAAAGTCTCGATTGTCTCGCCCGTCGAGCAGACGACGCGCAACACCGTGCGCGGCATCGTCTCGGACGAGCGGGGCCAACTCGTCCTTCTCGACACGCCCGGCCTCCACAAGGCCGTCGGCGAACTCGGACGCCTCCTGAACCAGATGGCGCGGCGGCAGGCGGCGCAGGTTGACATCCTCTGCGTCGTCTTCGACGCTTCGCAAGCGCCGCAGATGGAAGACGTCGGCTGGATGAGCCGCGTCGCCAAGGAGAAGCCCGCGAAGGTCGTCTTCGTCTTGAACAAGGCGGACAAGGCCCCGTTCTTCGAGTCGATGTTCCGAGAGGAGTGGGGGAGGGTGGTTGAAGAGTGGAAGAGTGGTGAAAAGTGGAAAAGTGGAAAAGTGGACGAGTGCGGGGGAGAGGTTGTTTGGGTGAAGTCGGTTGCCTCGACGCCCGGCGGCGCGAAGGCCGTGGGCGAGGCGCTGTTCGCGCTCGCGGACGAGGGCGAGAAACTTTTTGACGACGACATCGTGACGGACTATCCGCGCAAACTCGCCATCTCCGATTGCGTCCGTGAGAAGTTCCTCGCCTTCCTCCATCAGGAGCTTCCGCACGAATTGGGCATTTACGTGAAATCCATCAAGGAGACGCAGACGGACTCCCGCCCCCGGTGGGAGGTCGATGTCGAGGTCCTCGTGAACCGCGAGTCGCAAAAGCCCATCGTGATCGGTCGCGGCGCGTCGGTCATCAAGCGCGTCCGCCAGCAAGCGACGCGCGAACTCTCCCAAATCTTCGACGTGAAGGTGACGCTCGAACTCTGGGTCCGCGTGGCGAACAACTGGATGAAAGACCGCCGCCTCCTTATGGAGATGGGGTATTTGGGGGATCTGATTTGATGGGGAAGGTCGCGCCACATTTTTCCGCCGCGCTCGCCCTCGGCTTCGCCGCCTCCCTTTTCGCGGCGGGCTTGGACGACCTCTCCATCGCGCGTCAGGCCCTGCGCGACGGCGTGTGGCACGTGGCGCGTGAGCACGGACGGCAAGTCCCCGGCGACGAAGGTCGCCTCATCGTTCTGGAGAGTTTGGCGAGCGAGAACCGCTGGGACGATGTTCGCCGGGAATTGGCGAACATCCCGCCCGCGTCGACCAACATCGCCTTTTCGTATTACCGCGCCGTGTGCGACGGCGACCTCCAAACTGCGATCCGCTCCCTGCGCGAGGCGGGGTCCCAGGCCGGCGAGGCCGAGTCGCGGATGCTGGAGGCCGATTTGCGTCTGCGCTTGGGCGACAAGGACGGGGCGCGGAAACTGTGGCAAGATGTCCTTTCGATGACGAACGCGAGCGACCGCGCACGTTCGTTCGCCGCGATGAACGTGGGCGACACGTCCGCGTTGCGCGCGCTTTCGCGCTCGGTTGCCTCACCGTCCTTGAAGCGGCAAATCACCCTGCGCTTGGGAGTCCTCCTTCTCCCCAAGGCGGAGACGCGGGAGGAAGGGGAGAAACTCATTCGCCTGACCGTCTCCGACAACCCCGACGCGGCGGGCGCGTCCGACGCCTATGTGGCGATGGCCGTTCAGGAAAAGACGGAGGGGCGTTTCCAAGAGGCTCTTCGGACGCTGGCCGAGGTGACGGAGATTTGGCCGGCCGCCGCCCAGCGCGTGGATGTCAACGAGTTTCGCGGCGAGACGCTCCTTGCCCTCGACCGCTCCGCCGAGGCGTTGGCGTCGTTTGAAAAGGCGTTGGCTCTCTCGAAAGACAGATCCGAGACGGCGCGTCTTCTCTTCAAGGAGGGCGAGGCTCTCTCGGCCTTGGGGCGCGGCGAGGAGGCGATGGCTCGCTACCGCGCGGTCATCGAGACTTACGCCGACACCGAGACGGCCGTTCGCCTGAGCCGAACAATCGCCTTGCGGACACGCGAGGAGGAGGGGCGCACGGCCTTTCGGAACTACCAGTTCGACGAGGCGCACCGCATCTTCTCGGACGTCGCCCGCGAGGATCCCGACCGGCGGGAGCGCATGGCGTATCTTGAGGTTCTCTGCCTCTACGGCTTGGGGCGCGACGACGAGGCGTTTTCGCGCGCGCGTGATCTCGTCGCCCGTGCGCAAGACGACCGCGTCAAGGCTTTGGCGCTCGTGTGGATGGCGAAGTTCTCCTACAACCGGGGCGATTGGCGCGAGGCGATCTCGCGCTTCTCGGCGTTCGCCAAACTCCGCCCGCAGGATCCGTTCGCGCCCAAGGCGCTGCTGTGGGCCGCGCGCGCGGCGCGTCAGGCCGAGGACTTCCCCTTGGCGATTGACCTCGCGACGCGCCTCAACGAAGCCTATCCGCAGGACGACGCCCTCGCGCCCGCGCTCCTCATCCAAGCGGAGGCGTTGATCGAGCAGACGCGCTTCGACGAGGCTCTGCTCGTCTTGGAGAAGGCCGCCTCGTCGCCGCGTGCCACCGTCGAGACGCGCCGGGATGCGCGGCTCTTGACGGGTGACGCGCTTTTCGCCTTGGGGGCGGACAACCCCGCCTGCTACGACAAGGCGCTTGAAACCTACCGTGCCGTGCGCGAGGAGGCGTCCTCGGACTTGAAGACGCGCCTGCTCGTCTCGTTCAAGATGGGGCGCGTTTTCGAGAAGCTCAAAAAAGGCGACGAGGCCATCGACTGCTACTACGCCTCCGTCGTCCTCGCCTACCGCGACGGCCGCGCGCGCGGCGAGCTGCGCGGAAGCGACGGGGAGATGCCGTTCGTCCGCGCCGCCTTCCGTCTCGCGGACATCTTCGAATCGCGGGGGCTTGACTATCAGGCGCAAGGCGTTTTGAGGCTCGTCGTCGAAAGCGACATCCCGGCCTCCCGCGAGGCGGCGAAACGTTTGGAGCGGATTTCTCGGAAAGGACTTTTCCCATGACTGTCACTGGCAACGTCGTCTTTTGGCTCCTTCTCGCCGTCTTCCTCGTGGCGCTCGTCATCTACTTCGAGCGGCTCTTCGACTTGCGCCGCGCCCAGATCGACTTCCGCGATTTCCTCAAGGGGCTTGAGAACATCCTCCGCTCCGGCCGCGTGGACGAGGCTCTCGCGATCTGCGACGAGACGCCCTCGCCGTTCGCGGCCGTCGCCTCGACGGCCATCCGCCACGCCGACGGGTCGGCGCGTGTCCTGCGCGAGGCCGTCGACGCGCAGGGTCGCGCGGAGGTTGGCCGCCTCGACCGCCGCCTCGCGGCCTTGGCGATCATCGCGCAGATCGCGCCCCTGTTGGGGCTTCTCGGAACGGTCATCGGCATGATCAAGACCGTGCTTCTCGTCAACGCCGAGGAGATCGTCTCCCGCGCCGACCTGCTCAACGGCGCGATGGAATCTCTCGTGGCGGCGGCTTTGGGACTCGCCGTGGCGATCCCCGCGTCCATCATGTATGGCTCGCTGCGCGTCCGCCTCGACCGCATGACGCGCGACCTTGAGGCCGCCGCCAGCCAGATGATCGGCTTCCTTTCCGAGCGCAAGGAGGCGTCCCGCGCATGACCGCCTCCTTCAACTGGCAGCCCCCGCGCTTCGAGGGCGTGTGGCACCACGGCACGGCCTCGTTGCGGCCTCTCGTCGCCGCCGCGCCGTGGCTGACGATCCTCTGCCTCCTCGTCCTCTTCTCTCTCGTCGGCGGTGCGCTCGTCACGGATCGCGGGGCCCTCTTCGACTTGCCAGAGACCTCGCTCGCGCAAGGGGCGGTGACGGGGCCCGTCGCGTGGATCGTCCCCGTCCAACGCGACACGCTCGTCTTCTTCGACGACGCCCGCTACCGGCTCGGCGACGAATCCTCCGCGCAGGCCTTCGTCTCGCACCTGACGGACGTCGCGCGGGCGGACGAGGGTCGCGCCATGCTCGTTCTCGCCGACGCGCGCGTCTCGACGGGCGACCTTCTGCGCTTGGGCGAGCTCATCAAGGCCAGCGGCATCCGCAAAGTCCTCGTCGCCGAGAAGAGAAAGGCGTTGGAGGAGTGAGGTCGTTCCGCCGCGAGCTTCTCTCCATCGGGGCCGTCTTCGCGCTGCCTCTCCTCGTCCTCGCGTTTTTCCCACGGGAGGCGTTCTTCTTCCGCGCCACGCCCGCGCCGCGCCAGCCCGAGGCCTTCCTCGCGTTCACGACGGTCTCGCCCGACGAGGAAGCACGCCTCATCGCCTCCCTTCAGACGACGTGGAAGCCCGCCTTGTCGTCGGACGAGGGGCTTCACCTGTCCCTGCGCGATCTCCCCGAAGATCCGCAGGAGCCGCTTTTGAAACCGCTCGACGTGGCGCGGCCAGCCTTGGGGCCTGGCGCGTTTGCGTATGCGCCGCCTCCGTGGAAGCCCTCCCTGAAGGCATCGTCCCCGGCGCGGCTGACAAGGACGGACGGCGCTCAAGAGATGCCTCCCTTCCCCCGCGACGATCTCCTCGAACTTCACTAACAGTAAGGAAAAACCATGACAGAAAAACAGATTCTCCAGTGCTTCACATCGACGGGCGCCCTCTTGGAAGGGCATTTCGAGTTGCGCTCGAAACTCCATTCCAACCGCTACTTCCAGTGCGCGAACGTCCTCAAATATCCGCGCATCGCCGAGAAGCTGTGCCGCGAGGTGACGCGCCGCGCCGTGGCGAGCGGCAAGATCACGGGGCGGATCGACGGCGTCGTCTCGCCGGCGGTCGGCGGCATCCTCGTGGGGCACGAAGTCGCGCGCGAACTCAACGTGAAGTGCATCTTCGCCGAGAAGGTGCCGGGCGAGGGCGTCGACGCGACGGGCAAGCCCAACACCGTCCTGGCGATGCGCCGCTTCAAGATCGAGAAGGGCGAACGCTACATCGTCGCGGAGGATGTCGTCACGAAGGGCGGGCGCGTGCAGGAGACGATTGACCTCGTCCGCGCGGCGGGCGGTCGCGTCGTTGGCGTCGTGCTGCTCGTGGATCGCTCGGCGGGGAAGGTGAAGTTCGGCCGCATTCCCGTCTTCTCGCTCATCCAGATGACGCCGCAGACGTGGACGGCCGCCGAGTGTCCGCTTTGCAAGGCGGGCGGCCACGCCACCCATCCGGGATCGTGAGCGCCATGCGGGTTGTCAAGGCCGACGCGAACGGGTTGGAGGAGGCCGCGTCCCTCCTCCTCTCGGGCGGTGTCGCCGTCATCCCGACCGACACGGTCTATGGCCTCGCGGCGCATCCACGCTTCCCGCAAGCCGTCCAACGGCTCTACGACATCAAGCGTCGCGACGCGAAGAAGCCCATCGCGCTTTTGGCGGGCGACGAACAAGGTGCTCGTGACTTCCTCGGCGCATTCTCGGACGCGGCGCACCGTCTCGCCTCGCGGTATTGGCCGGGCGCCTTGACGCTCGTCCTGCCGAGCGCGGCGGGCGGCACGGAAGGGGTGCGCGTGCCGAACCATGCGTGGACGCGGGAACTTTTGACGCGATGCGGCGGCGTCCTGCGCGTGACGAGTGCCAACTTGTCGGGCGAAGTCGCGGCCACGGAGGCGGGGGAACTCTTGACCAAGGCCGGCTTCAACCCCGATCTTCTCGTCGACGGGGGAATCAGCCCCGGCGGCGTCGCCTCGATGGTCTTGCGCGTCGAGGACGACGTGTTGACGCTGTTGCGCCCAGGGCCCATTCCGATCTTGACGCTCGCGAGCGCGAGTCCGCGCCGCGCCAAGATCCTGCGCGAACACAAGGTCGATTTCATCGTCGCGACAAGCGCCGTCGACGAAGTGTCCTACGAGGGCGACCCCGTGCGCACGGTGCGCGAGAACGCTCTCCGCAAGGGCGAGGCCGTCCACGCCTTCGGATCTGTCCTCTCGGCGGACACGATTGTCTCCTTCAAGGGGCGGATTTTCGGCAAGCCGCGTGATCTCGACGAGGCGAAAGAGTTTCTCCGCATCCTTGGCGGCGAGACGCACCAAGTCTTGACGGCCGTCGCCTACCGAGGCGAGGTGTGCGTCGAGACGTCGAACGTGACGTTCAAGCCCTTGGACGAGCGGGAGATTGAGGATTATGTCGCAGACGTGCGCCCTCTCGACCGCGCGGGGGCCTACGACATCGACGAATCGGGAGACCGCCTCGTCGCCTCGTTCACGGGCAGCTACGAGAACATCATGGGGCTGCCCTTGGAGCCGCTCCGCGACTGGGGCATCTTGGAAGGGGAGGACGATGATTCTCAAACTCAACAAGCTTGACGTCCTTTGCGTCATCGGCGACCGCGCGGACGAGCGCGTCAGGCAACAGCACCTCTTCGTTGATGTGGAGATGACACTTCCCGACACGGCCTCGCGGACGGACGAGCTTCGCGACACGGTGGACTACGCCGCGCTGACGGAGGCGATCCGCGACACGCTCGTTTCGGCGAAATGCCGGATGATCGAACGCGCGGCGCGTCTCGCACTGGAGGCGGTGCCTAAGTCCGTCGCGTGGGCGCGTGTGACGGTCACGAAGAAGGGCGCGGTTGACGCGCTCGAATCGGCGAGCGTCGTGTTGGAAAGGAGCCCCAAATGAAAACGGCGGAACATCTCGTTGACCTTCTGCGGGCGCGGGGCCTCACGTGCGCGACGGCCGAAAGCTGCACGGGGGGCGGCATTGGCGCGGCGATCACCGCCGTGCCGGGTTCGAGCGAGGTCTTCCTCGGCGGCGTCGTCTCCTACGCGAACGCGGTCAAGCGGGACGTCCTCGGCGTGTCGGCGGAGACGCTCGCGACGGTCGGCGCGGTGTCGTCCGAGACGGCCGCGCAGATGGCGGATGGGGCGCGGCGTTTGATGAAGGCGGATCTCGCCGTCTCCGTCACGGGCATCGCGGGGCCGGGCGGCGGCACGGTTGAGAAGCCCGTCGGTCTCGTTTGGTTTGGTTTAAGCACGCCCCAAGGGACGCGCACGGAAAAAGCCTTGTTCGTCGGAGACCGCGCCGCCGTCCGCGCCTCGGCCGTCACCCACGCCCTCGGCATGCTGTTGGCCGCCGCCGTCGGAGACTCGTGACGAACCGCACCGTCATCTTGGCGGCGGGCGCGTTCCCGCGTGAGGGCGGCGAGCCGTTTCGGTTGCTCGCCTCGGCGACGCGCGTCGTCGCGTGCGATTCGGCGGCCGATGCGTATCGGCGCGTCTTCCGCACGTCGCCTGATGTCATCATCGGCGACTTCGACTCGCTTCTTGTGCGGGACGACCCGAACGCCCGCTACGTCCGGGACGGCGACGATGAGACGAACGACCTTGACAAGGCGGTGTCCTTCTGCCGGGCGCGTGGCTGGACGGACGGCCTTGTCATCGTCGGCGCGACAGGCAAGCGCACGGATCACACGATTGGCAACGTCTACCGCGCGCTCGCATCGGGCGTTCCCGTCGTCGAGGAGGAGGGCGCGTTCTGGCCCGTTCTTGGGACAAGGACGTTTCGGACGTGGAAGGGGTGCGGCGTCTCCGTCTTCGC
>CAVEND010000043.1:0-7656 GCA_963616865.1 Faecalibacterium prausnitzii
CTGACAGGCAGACACACACAGTCAGCACACGGTCGCGGGCGGGGCTTTTGCGTTGAAAACTGGACTTTGCGGCGGTCTCTTTTATGGTATAATAAGAAAATCAAGGAGGAATCCATGTCCAACCGCACCTACACCCAAGAGGAACTTCGCTCGGTCTTGAACTCGTTCGGCATCACGGACGTCACCGATGTCTCGCGCTACGGCTCGGGCCACATCAACGACACGTTCAAGGTCGAGACCGCCTCCAACGCCCGCTACATCCTCCAGCGCGTCACCGATGCGTTCGACAAGGACATCTTGAAGTCGAACATCCTGCGCGTCACCGGGCACCTCCAGAAGAAGGGCGTCAAGACGCTGGAGGTCGTCGCCTACGAGAACCCCTGGCGCGTCTACCGCTTCCTGGAGGGCTACACGTCCGTGGACGTCATCTCGAACCCCCGCGAGGCGTTCCTCGCCGCGTCGGCGTTCGCCTCGTTCCAGAACGCGCTCGCCGACTTGCCGAAGCCCGATCTCCTGCCCGTCATCCCGAAGTTCCACGACACGGTTGACCGCCTGCGCCTCCTCGACGAGGCCGCGCGCGCCGACGTCAAGGGGCGCAAGGCCCTCGTCTCGCGCGAGCTCGACTTCATCGAGGCGCGGCGCGAGTCGTGCGCGCGGATCGTCTCGGGGCTGGCGACGGGCGAGATCCCCACGCGCACGACGCACAACGACACGAAGATCAACAACGTCATGTTCGCCCCCGACGGCTCGAACGTCGTCATCGACCTCGACACGACGATGCCCGGCTCCGCGCTCTACGACTTCGGCGACATGGTGCGCACGTCGTCCGCCGCCGCCGCCGAGGACGAGAAGGATCTCTCCAAGGTCTACTCGAAGGAGGACTACTTCGAGGCCCTCGTCAAGGGGTATCTCGAAAAGGCCGCGTTCCTGACGGAGGCGGAGAAGTCGCTCCTCGCGTTCTCCGGGCGGCTCATCACGCTCACCATCGGCATCCGCTTCCTCACGGACTACCTCGCCGGCGACACCTACTTCCACACGGCCTACGACGACCACAACCTCGTCCGTTGCCGGACGCAGATCAAGATGGTCGAATCCATGGAGGCGCAGTCGTCCCGCTACGAGGCGATTGTCCGCAAATACGCATGAGCGTCGCCGTCCTCCTGATCGCGTCGCTTCTCTCGGCGAGCGAGGCTGTTCCGAACGAGGCCGCTTCGAGCGAGACCGCGTCCACGAACGGGGCGGCGGCCTCGTCACAGCCCGTCTTGATCACGGCCGACTCGACCTACTACGACCGCAAGGAGGGCT
Source organism: Faecalibacterium prausnitzii (assembly GCA_963616865.1). Classification (GTDB taxonomy): domain Bacteria; phylum Verrucomicrobiota; class Kiritimatiellia; order RFP12; family UBA1067; genus UBA1067. The sequence continues at coordinate 1,306 of CAVEND010000043.1, forward strand.
ACGCGATCTTCAAGGGTCACGTCGCCGTCCACGACGCGGACTACCAGCTCCACGCCGACCGCGCCTACGTCTTCATGCAGGCCGCGTCCAACACGTTGAGCCGCATCGCCGCCATCGGCTCGGTGGCGATCACGAACGGAACGAAACGCGCCTACGGCCAGCAGGCGACCTACCACCGCGACGAGGGGCTTGTCGTCCTCCACGGCGCGGAGGGCGCGGACGCGCGTGTCCTTGACGAGACGCCCGCCGGCGCGCGCGTCGTCCAAGGCCGCAAGATCCGCTTTTGGATCGACCGCGAGCAGGTGGAGGTTCTTGACGCGACGCTCTCCTCGCCGAAGCCGGAGGGCTCGCTCAAACTCCTGAACTGACCATGGCGCAGGAGCAGCTTTTCGCGGACGACTACAAGGTCTCCCTCGATGTCTTCGAGGGGCCTCTCGACTTGTTGCTCTACCTCATCCGCCGCGAGGAGCTCGACATCTACGACATCCCCATCGAGCGCATCACGGCCGAATACATGGCCTTCATCGACGACGCGCGGCGGCTCAACCTCGACGTGGCGGGCGAGTTCATCGTCATGGCCGCGACGCTCATGGTCATCAAGTCGCGCATGCTCCTGCCCGTCACACGGCGGACGGTCGAGGAGGGGGACGGCGAGGAGTGGGTGGATCCGCGCCTCGACCTCGTGCGCCAGCTGATCGAATACAAGAAGTTCAAGGACGCCGCGATCCGTTTGGAGTCGTTCGAGAACGCGCAGGCGAATTCGTTTCCCTACGGGGGCCCTCGGCCGCGTTTCGAGAAGACACGCGCCGACGCCTCCCGCGCCATCGCCTCGCTCGACATGTATGACCTTCTGACGGCGTTCCGCGACGTCCTCTCGCGCTTGGGCGAAGTGCCGCAGGAGGAACTCAAGGGCGTCCGCTACTCCGTGCCGGACAAGATGGAGGAGGTGTTGAGCCGCGTCCGCCGCGACGCGCAAGTCTCGTTCGTGACGCTCTTCGACCCGGCGCGGACGGCCAAGGGCGAGATCATCGTCACGTTCCTGGCGTTGTTGGAGCTCCTTCGCCAGCACCGCGTCATCGTCTACCAGAACGCGGCGTTCCACGAAATCACGATTGTCGCCTCCAAGGAGGCGGCCGACGACCAGCCGCTTGAAAGGCCCGATGACTATGAATGAGACCCAAAGCCTGCCCCTGCCCCAATCCCTGCAGGAGATCGTCGGGGCGCTCCTCTTCGCGAGCGAGACGCCGCTGACGGTCGCGGACATCCGCGCCGGCATCCGCGCCGTCGACGCGCAGGAGGGCGAGAACGCGGAGATCATGGATGTCTACAAGACGTGCACGACCAAGGAGGTCGAGGAGGCGGTGCGCGGCGTGGAGAAGGCGTTGGAGGTCGCGGGCGCGGGCTTCCGCCTCGCGTGCGCGGGCGGCGCCTACCGCTTGCAGAGCGTCCCCTCGTGCGGCCGCTACGTCCGCGCGTTCCTGAAGATGGATCGCCCGAGCCGGTTGAGCCGCGCCTCGTTGGAGACGCTCTCCATCGTCGCCTACCGCCAGCCGCTCACGAAGTCGGAGATCGAATCGATCCGGGGCGTGGACGTCTCCGGGAACGTCAAGACGCTCATGGATCTGGGGCTCATCCGCCTTGTCGGCAAGTCGGAGCTCCCCGGCCATCCGTTCCTCTATGGCACGACGCCGTTTTTCTTGGAGCATTTCGGCCTTTCGTCCCTGCGGCAGCTCAACGAGCTCGACCCGACGCTCCAGCGGTCGAACCCCCGCGAGAAGGCGCAAGCCTACAAACGCAAGGACGGCGGGCGTGAAGACGAAGGACAGGAGGTTTCTCATGAGGACAATCCCGACAGTGTTGGCGATTCTCTCCCTCGCGAGCCTGACGGCGTGTGAGCGGGGCGGGCGTTTCAATGACGACCGCGCGGGCGCGACGTATCGCGCCGCGATGGCCGACTACCAGGCCGGCCGGCTCAAGGAGGCCATCGAGGGCTTTCGCCGCGTGTGCGCCGAGAACCCCGCGAACGCCTCGGCCCGCTTCCAGTTGGCGTGTCTCCTGCAAGACTCCGCCCACGACTACTTGAACGCCTACGGGGCCTATCAGGAATACCTCCTCCAGCGGCCGGAGAGCGACAAGGCGACGCTCGCGAAAACGCGCCGCGACGTGTGCGAGCGGGAACTCGCGAAAGTCCTCGCCGAGAAGAACGCGCCCGAGTCGGTGCGCGAGGCCGCCCGCGTCGAGCAGGAGCTCCGCGCGAGTTTGACACGCGCCGAAGCCGAGATCGAGGAGTTGAAAGCCGCCCTCCGCGACGAGCGCGAGAAGGGCGCGTCCATCGCCTCGGAATACGAGAGGCTCAAAAAGTTCGTCCGCGACGAGGCCCCGGCGGAGGGCAAGGCGCAAGCCCCCGAAGAAGGGGAACTCGACCGCTTGCGCGCGCTTTTGGATGAGGATCGGGAGGCGTCTTCCCAAACGCGGGAGAGTTTGGACGATGTCAAACGCCTCATGGCGGAGGACGCGGCGCACGGTGCGCCTCCCTTGTCGTCCGCGCGTCCGTCGCCCGCGAAAGAGCCTCAAGAAAAACGCGCCGCGCCGGCGGACGAGCCACCCGCTGACTCGTTCCCGAAGACGTATGTCGTCCAGGACGGCGACACGCTCTACAAGATCGCCATCCGCTTCTACGGCCGCGCCTCGCTCTGGAGCCGCATCCGCGACGCGAACAGGGCGACCATCTCGACGGACGGCCGCCTCAAGACGGGGCAGAAGATCGTCCTCCCGAAGATCCCCTGATGAGCGTCCTCCACATCCGACCCGTCGCCAAGGCGCACGACTACACGCGCTCGAAAACGCCGTGGATTCTCACGGAGCACAAGTCGCCGTCCGGGAAACTCATCCACTACCTCTCGGGCGGCGGGATGCGCACCTTCGGGCGGACGGTTCGCCAAGAGGAGGCGCACCGCAAGCACGTCCGCTTCTTCCTCGTCTCCACGTGCCTTTTCGTCCTCTGGCTCATTCTCTACATCTTATGAAACACGCACTCCTCGCACTTCTTGTCCTTCCCCTGTCGGCCCTCGCGGCCGACACGTCCGGGCGCGACGCCTTTTTGCGCCAGCAGGCCTACGGCGAAATGACGCGCCTCTCCGGGCAGGTCGACGCGCTCCAAACGCATTTCGACTCGCTCGCGCAGCGCGTGTCGCGCCTTGAAGGGCAGAAGACGTCCGACGGCGCGTTGCGCGCGGAGATCGCCTCCCTCCAGTCGGCCGTCGCCGAACTCAAAAAGGAGATGCGCCGCCAGCGCGAGGAGATCGTCAAGGATCTCTCGTCGCGCTTGGCGAAGATGCAGCCGAAAGCGTCCGCGCCCGCCGCCGCCGCGCCCCGCGCCTCGACGTATTCGGGCCCGACGGACATCTACGTCGTCGAAAACGGCGACAGCCTCTATCTCATTGCGAAGGCGTTTCACACGACGGTCGCCGTGTTGCGCGAACTCAATGGCATTTCGGGCGACCGCTTGTCGATTGGTCAGAAACTCGTGGTCCCGCATGTGAGCGAATAAGGAGAAATTTATGAAGATACTTGTCGTGGGTTCGGGCGGTCGCGAGCACGCGATCGCGTGGCGGTTGGCGCGGGACGAAGAGAGGCACACGCTCTTCTGCGCACCGGGGAACGCGGGCATGGCCGCCGTGGCGACGTGTCTGCCCATCGGCGCGTCCGAGACGGAGAAGATCCTCGCGTGGGCGAAAGAGGAAAAGCCCGATCTCGTCGTCATCGGGCCGGAAGCCCCTCTCGTGGCGGGGCTGGCCGACGCGCTCACCGCCGCCGGCATCGCGTGTTTCGGCCCGTGCCAAGCGGGGGCGCGGCTTGAGGGCTCAAAGAGTTTCGCCAAGGAAGTCATGAAGGCCGCCCACGTGCCGACGGGTCGCGCCGAGGTCTTCACCGACGCGGCGCGGGCGAAGGCGGCCTTGGACTCGTTTGGCCTCCCCGTCGTCATCAAGGCGGATGGGCTCGCGGCGGGCAAGGGCGTCGTCGTCGCGGAGACTCGTGCCCAAGCCGAGGCGGCCATTGACTCCATGCTCGTGGAGAACAAGTTCGGCGCGGCGGGCGCGGAGGTTCTTTTGGAGGAGTTCCTCCACGGCGAGGAGTGTTCCATTCTCGCGGTCGTGGACGGCGAGGAGGCCGTCCTCCTTCCGAGCTCGCAGGATCACAAGCGCGTCTTCGACGGCGACAAGGGCCCGAACACGGGCGGCATGGGCGCGTATAGCCCCGCCCCCGTCCTCACGGCGGCGCGTCTGCCGCTCGTCCGCGAGCGGATCATCCTGCCCATCGTCCGCGAACTGAAAAAGCGCGGCGTCACGTATCGCGGCATCCTCTACGCGGGGCTGATGGTCAACGACGAGAACGCCTGCCCCCACGGGCCCTTGGCGCAAAGCGGGTCGGACATCAACGTCGTCGAGTTCAACGTCCGCTTCGGCGACCCCGAGACGGAGGCCGTTCTGCCGCGCCTCGGCGGCTCGTTCGCGACGCTTCTTTTCCACGCGGCGACGGGAACGCTCAAAGAGACAGATCTCGTCGTCCGCGATGAGGCCGCGGCAACAGTCATCATGGCCTCGGCGGGCTACCCCGGCGCATACGAGAAAGGTCATGAGATTCGCGGCCTTGGCGAGGATGACGACACATCTCACGTCTTCCACTGTGGCACCGCCTTGAAGGATGGGAAGACCGTCACCGCCGGGGGGCGCGTCCTCTCCGTGACGGGACTGGGCGCGACGCTGCGCGAGGCCGTTGAAAAAGCGTATGCCCGTGTTGGGGCGATTTCCTTTGACGGCGCGTTCTTCCGGCGCGACATCGGCTGTCACGCTTTCGCGAGGGACGCATGAAAATCCGTTCGCTGGCGAGCGGGTCCAAAGGGAACGCGCTCGTTGTCGAGTCGGGGCATGACAGGCTTCTCATCGACTGCGGCCTCTCGTTCAAAACGCTCGTCGCACGGCTCGACGCGCCGCCGACGGAGCGGCCGTTCTCCGGCGTTTTGTTGACGCACGCGCACGGCGATCACGTGTCGGGGTTGCCCATCCTCTTGAAGCGTTGCCCCGATCTCGTTCTTTACGCGAACGCGCTCACCGCCGAGGTCGTCTCCCGCGAGTTGAAGATTGACGAGCGCGTCTTCGCGACGTTCGAGAACAACCAGCGTTTCCAGGTCGGCTCGTTTGACGTCGAGGCGTTCCCCGTGCCGCACGACATTTCCGACCCCGTCGGGTTTCTCGTCCGGGCGGAGGGCGAGGCTTACTTCCACGCGACGGACGTCGGCTCGCCCATCGCGTCGATGGGGCGGTATTTCGCCGAGGCGACTTATGCGACGCTCGAATCGAACCACGACAGCGTCGCGTTGAGCCGCAGCGCACGACCGCGCGAGGTCATCATGCGCATCGCGGGGGATCGCGGCCACCTCTCGAACGACGAGGCGGCGCGTTTTGTCGAGACGCACGCGACGGATCGCTTGCGGCGATTGGGCTTGGCGCATTTGTCGCAAGACTGCAACACGCCAGATTGGGCGGCCGAGACGATGCGCGAGGCACTTTGCCACGCCCGTTGCCGCGATGTCGAGTTGACGGTCTATTCGCAGGATCATGCGGTCGATCTTTAAGTTCGCGGTTGTCTCGCTCCTGCTTCTCGGCGGCTGCTCGCGTTCGCGCGTGGAACGCATCGAGTGGACGAGCATGGGGACGGTGGCGGCCCTTCAAGTGCGCGGCGCGTGGGCGCGGGACGACATCGCCGCGACACGCGACAGCGTGAAAGAAAAATGGCGGCGCATTGAGCGAACCTTGAACGCCCACGACGAGAACTCGGAACTCTCCCGTCTCGCGGCGACGGGGGATGCGGAGGTTTTGCGTCTTTGTTCGGATGAGGTTCGCGCGTGCTACGAGGCGGCCTTTCGACTCAAACATCTTTCAAACGGGGCGTTCAATCCACGGTGGCGCGGCGCGGGAACGCTGGACTTGGGCGCGATTGCCAAGGGGTTTGCCGTGGACGAGGCCGCGAAAGCGTGCGCCGACGCGCCGGGGGATCTTCTTCTCGATTTGGGCGGAAACCTCAAAAGCGTTCGCGGTGTCTGGCGGGTCGGCGTGTGGGGGACGGACGAGACGATTCTCCTCTCGGACGGCATGGCGTGCGCGACGAGCGCGACGACCTTCCGAGGTGCGCACATCCGGGACGGGCGCACGGGCGGTGCGCTTTCGAACCGCGTCACGTCCGTGACGGTCATCCATCCGACGAGCGCGATGATCGCCGACGGCCTCTCGACGACGCTTTTCGTCCTCGGACGCGCGGCGGGCGACGAGTTCCTGAAAACGCACTTCCCCG
>CAVEND010000044.1:0-7295 GCA_963616865.1 Faecalibacterium prausnitzii
ATTTGACACGTTCGCGAAAAAAGTGTATAAAAGGTGTATGAAACTCAAATCCATCATCCTCCTGTCGGTGTCGTGCCTTTGGGGCGCGTCCCTCTTCTCGGCCGTCAGCCCCGTCACGACGCTTTGGACGGGCGGCGACGAGAACATCAAGAGCTACCGCATCCCCGCCATCTGCACGGCGCCGAACGGCAACCTCGTCGCCGCGTGCGACGCGCGCGCGTGGCACGGCGGGGACCTGAACGCCAACCAGCCGATCAACATCACGATCCGCCGCTCGGTCGACGGCGGCAAGACGTGGACGAAGGCGCGCAACAGCTACGATTGGCCGTGGGAGAACGGCGGCGAGCGCTGGGCGGGATCCGACCCCTCGTTCATCGTGGACAAGAAGGCGAAGAAGATCTTCCTCTTCTACAACGTTTGGCACGTGTCGGCGGGCGACGGCGTTTACAGGTTCTACGTTCAGGAGTCGAAGGACAACGGCAAAAGCTGGTCGAAGCCCCGCGACATCTCCCAGGACATCGCCTTCCCGGAGTGGCCCTTCGGCAAGCCCGGCAACCAAGGCGGCTTCATCTTCATCTCCTCGGGCTCCGGCACCCAAGTGAACGACGCGAAGGGGACGCTCCTGCACACGCTCGTCCACGTGGGCGACGGCAACGCGCTCTTCGGCTCGGAGGATCACGGCAAGACGTGGAAGAGCATCGGCAAGCCCGTCAAGAACGGCGACGAGTGCAAGGTCGTCGAACTCTCCGACGGCAGCTGGATGATCAACTCGCGCTGGCGCGGCGGCGGGCGGCAGATCCACGTCTCCTCCGACCGTGGCGAGACTTGGGTCTCGCGCTACGACTCGACCCTGAAAGACCCCCAGTGCAACGCGCAGATCATCCGCTACGGCAAGAAGGCTTTGCTCTTCTCGAACTGCAACGCCTCCAGCCGCCAGAACCTCTACGTGCGCACCTCGCTCGACGACGGGCTCACGTGGAGCCAAGGGATCTCCATCTGCCCCGGCGGCTCGGCCTATTCGGACATCACGATCCTCCCGTCGGGCGACGTGGGCGTCCTCTACGAGGGCGCGGGCTACAAGACGATTGATTTCGTGATCGTTCCGAAGGCGGACATCAAGGAGGATGCCCGCTCGCTCGGCGCGGCGAAGTGAGAGACCCATGAAGCGCAAAATCGTCCTTGTCGCGTCGATCCTGTCGGGGCTTGCGGCGGCTCTTTTGACGCACGTCTACCTCGCGTCGAAGGAGGCCGAGGTCGCGTCCCTGAAGAACGCCTTGGAGACGCGCTACGGGACGATGTGGGTTCTCTGCTACGCGCGTGACACGCCCGCCGGAACCGTCCTCGCCCGCGAGGACTTCAAGCAGCGCAAGGTTCCCGCCGTCGGCATGCGCGGTCAGGCGTTGACGGAGGAGAACCTCCACGAGGTCGTCGGCCGCAAGACGCAGCTCGCGCACCGCGAGAAGGACGTCGTCTTTTGGTCGGACATCGAGGGCGGCGACCCGAAGGCGCGAGGGCTCTCAGGCCAAGTCAAGAAGCTCATGCGCGCGATTTCCATCAACTGCTCGGGCTCGGCCTCCGTCTCGTCGATGGTGCGCGCGAACGACCACGTTGACGTCATCGGCACGTTCGACTTCGAGGGCGCGTCGGGGAAGGGCAACCTCGTCACCTGCACCATCCTCCAAAACGTCCTCGTCCTGGCGACGGGTAGCGAGGACACCCGCGCCTCGTCCGCTCGGTTGTCGTCGTCGGGCTACTCCACCGTCACGCTGGAGGTGACGCCACGCGAGGCGGAGATGCTCGCCTTCGCCGAACAGGTCAAGGGGCGGCTCGTCCTCACCTTGCGCAACCGCAACGACACGTCCTACGAGCGGGAACTGCCGAGCGTCGACTTCAAGAAGATCAAGAGCGAGATCGAGGAACTCAACCTCAAGCGCCAACGCGAAAAACTCTCCTCGGGACATTCGTGACCATGGTCTTGACGACGCTCATCGGCGGCACGCGCGCGACGCGGACGATCGGGGAGGGCTCCTATCTGATCGGACGCGCGGGTTCGTGCGCCGTCGTCCTGCCGTTCGAGGATGTCTCCGCGCGGCACGCCGTCCTCTCCGTCCGCTCGTCGCAGGCGATTTTGGAAGACTTGAACAGCTCGAACGGCACGTTCGTGAACGGCGAGCGCATCACGGAGGCCGTCGTCTTGGCGCCGGACTCGGTTGTTCAGATCGGCGAGAGCATGCTGCGCGTGAGCGCGGGGGAGAGCGCGGACGCGGCGAGCGTCGGCGGGGAATCAGAGACCGTGGCGGAGAATCCGCCCCCCGCATCCGACGCGGTGGACGAGACTCCGTCGGAGGACGATTCCCTCCGCCGGTTGCGCTGGCACGTCCAAGAGCAGATTCAGCACGAGTTCGTCAAGCGCATGGACTTGAAGCGTCTCACGTTGCAAGGCGTTGACCAAGAGGGGCTGGAGGCGACGGCGCGTCAGAAGATCCGCTCGATCATCGAGGAAGTCCGCTTGAACGGCCGTCTGCCCGAGGTTCTCGACCCGCAGCGTTTGGAGGACGACGTGTTCAACGAATCGTTGCGCTTGGGGCCCTTGGAGGGGCTTCTCGCCGACGACTCCGTTTCGGAGATCATGGTCAACGGCCCGCGCCGCGTCTACGTCGAACGCGCGGGGCGGCTGGAGCGCGCGGACTGCCAGTTCACGGACGAGGCGAGCGTCCTCGCCATCATCGAGCGGATCATCGCGCCCTTGGGGCGGCGGTGCGACGAGAGCCAGCCCTACGTCGACGCGCGTCTCGCCGACGGCAGCCGCGTGAACGCGATCATCGCGCCGCTGTCGCTCTCCGGGCCCACGCTCACGATCCGCAAGTTCTCGCGGCGGGCGCTCACCCCGGAGGACTTCATCCGTTTCGGCACGTGGTCGCACAACGCGGCCGAGTTCATGAAGCTCTGCGTCCGCCTGCGCAAGAACGTGATCGTCTCCGGCGGCACGGGCTCCGGCAAGACGACGCTCCTCAACCTGCTCTCCGGCTTCATCCCGCACTCGGAGCGCATCGTCACCATCGAGGACGCGGCGGAGCTCCGCCTCCAACAGCCGCACGTCGTCCGCTTGGAGGCGCGGCCGCCGAACATCGAGGGCAAGGGGGCCGTCACGATCCGCGACCTCGTCAAGAACGCCCTGCGCATGCGCCCCGACCGGATCCTCGTCGGCGAATGCCGTGGCGGCGAGGCGCTCGACATGCTGCAGGCGATGAACACGGGTCACGACGGCTCGCTCACGACCGTCCACGCCAACTCGCCGCGTGACGTCATCTCGCGGTTGGAGACGATGGTTCTCATGAGCGGCATGGACTTGCCGAGCCGCGCCATCCGCGAGCAGATCGCCTCGGCGGTCGATTGCGTCATCCACGAGTCGCGCCTCTCGGACGGCTCGCGCAAGGTCGTCGCCATTTCGGAGGTGACGGGGCTGGAGGGCAACCAAATCGTCATGCAGGATCTTTTCGTCTTCCACCAAACGGGTGTCGGCGACGGCGGGCGGATCGTCGGCGAATTCGTGCCGACGGGCGCGATGCCGACGTGGTATGACGAGCTCCAGGCGCGTGGCATCTCGTGTCCGCCGCAGATGTTCGACCCGTCGTCGGCCGGGGACGTCACGGTCTCCTACAGGTAGCGTCTCATGGCCGCGCTCATCCTCCTCCTCTTTGCGCTGTCCGTCGCGGGGTTGACGTCGTTCTTCCTCCTGCGCATCCGCCTGAAGCCGGGCTGGCAGCGCGGCGGCGACCTCCTCTCGCGCTGGCTCGACAAGCGGCGGCGCGAGAAATTCAACAGCCAGCTCCCGGAGGCGTTGTCCACGATGTCCAACGCCCTGCGGGCGGGGTTCTCGCTCTCCCAGGCGTTCGAGAGCGTCGTGGAGCAGGGCGAGAAGCCGATGAGCGAGGAGTTCGCGCTCTTCCAGCAGCAGCTGCGCGTCGGCATGAGTTTCGACGCGGCGCTGGAGTCCCTGTCGCAGCGCGTCGGGTCGGAGGATCTCGCGCTCGTGACGACGGCGATCCTCATCTCGCGCAAGACGGGCGGCAACGTGACGGAGATCTTCGACAAGATCTCCGAGACGATCCGCGCGCGCCTCGCCATCGAGCGGAAGGTCAAGACCCTGACGGCGCAGGGGCGGTTGCAGGGGCTGATCGTCTCGGCGATGCCCGTCTTCCTCGGCGTCATCCTCTGCGTCCTCAAACCCAAGATGATGATTCCCTTTCTGACGAGCGTCTGGGGTCTCGCGAGCGTGGGGGTGATGTGCCTCTTGATCGCGCTGGGGTGGCTCATGATTCGCAAGATCATTCGGATCGACGTGTGATGTATCCCGACATTCCCCTCGTCCTCTCGCTTGTCTTCATCGTCGGCGGCCTCGTGGCGTTGACGTGGGCGAGCGACTTTTTCGTCGACGGCGCGAGCGCGTTGGCGCGGATGCTCGGCATCTCGCCCTTCGTCATCGGCATGGTCGTCATCGGCTTTGGCACGACCGCGCCGGAGCTGTGCGTGAGCGCGATGTCGGGCGCGGGCGGCCACCCGGAGCTCTCCGTCGGGAACGCCTACGGGAGCTGCTCGTTCAACATCGCCGTCATTCTGGGTCTCTCGGCCCTCGTGCGCCCGCTGCGGTGCAAACGCGCCATCGCCTTCGTCGCCGCGCCCGTCCTCGTGGCGTTGAGCGCGTGGGCGGCGTGGATTCTCCGCGACGGAACGGTCTCGCGGTCGGAGGCCGTCTCCCTCCTCGCCCTCTTCCTCGTCCTTTTGCCGCTCTACTGCTGGTTCGACCAACGCTCGAAATCGGACGAGGGGCGCGTGGGCGAGGGCGCGTCAAAACCGCCCGCCCGCGACGACTTCGGCCTCTGGGGCGTCGCCTCGAAAATCGTCGTCGGCCTCGCCGTCCTCGTCCTCTCGTCGCATTTCCTCGTTTGGGGCGCGGTGGACTTGGCGACGTTCATGGGCGTGAGCGACCTCGTCATCGGGCTCACCATCGTCGCGGTCGGGACGTCCCTCCCGGAACTCGCGAGCGCCATCGCCTCGGCGCGTCGCGGCGAGCACGAGTTCGTCTTGGGCAACATCGTCGGGTCCAACCTCTTCAACACGCTCGCCGTCGTCGGCATCGCGTGCGCGATCACGCCCATCGACGGAACGACGCCCGGCGTCTCGCCGTTCGTCCTCTCCCGCGACATCCCCATGATGGCCGTCTGCTCGCTCACCCTCCTCCTCTTCGGCGCGAACTTTTCCTCGCCGCGTTCGGGCGGCGTGATCGGGCGCGGGAAGGCGTGGGTCTGGCTTCTTCTTTTCGTCGTCTACAGCGTTGTTGTGTTTGTTCAGGAGGTGACATGAAATCGAAAGTCATTGCGATTGACGGGCCCAGCGGGGCCGGCAAGTCAAGCGTCTCGCGCCTTGTCGGGGAAAAACTCTCCTTCCTCCACGTGGATTCGGGGGCCCTCTACCGAATCATGACGTGGCAGGCGTTGGAGCGCGGCGTCGACACGAAAAGCCCCGCCGCGCTCGCCGCGTTCGCGCCGACGGTCGCCATCGACTGCGTGCCGCGCAAGGGCGCCGTCGCCTTCCTCGTCAACGGGGAGGAGCCGGGCAACAAGATCCGCACGCCGGAGATCAACGCGCACGCCTCGCACGTCGCGACGTCCAAGGAGGTGCGCGACAAGGTGACGGATCTCCTGCGGGGGCTGACGCGCTTCGGCGACTTGATCGTGGAAGGGCGCGACATCACGACGGCCGTCTTCCCCGAGACGCCGGCGCGGTTCTACCTCACGGCCTCGGCGGAGGCACGCGCCTTGCGCCGCCAGAAGGAGGAGGTCGAGAAGGGCATCGCCAACCAGTCCACGCAGGCGGTCAAGGACTCCCTCCTCAAACGCGACGCGATAGACTCGACACGCGCCCACGCGCCGTTGCGCAAGGCGGACGGCGTCTTCGAGATTGACTCCTCCGCCCTCACGCTCGATCAAGTCGTCGCGGCGGTTTTGGACAAGGTGCATGAGCTTTTCGGTTAAACTCTCGCTTGTGGGGCTTCTCCTCTACGGGGCCGTCGCCGTCTTTGGGGAGGTTCAGTATCGCGTGGCGCAGGCGCGCGACGTGACCCCGGCCTACAACCGCGTCGATGCCGCCGCGCGGTATCTGCCGCCCTTGAGCCGCCTGCCCGACGGCTCGCGCACGTGGCTTGGGACGGACAACCTCGGCCGCTCGGTCGGCTTGCGCTTGGCGCAGGGCGCGCGCATCGCGTTCTACGTCGGCATCCTCACCTCGCTCATCGCGATTCCGCTGGGGGCGCTCTTGGGGCTTCTCGGCGGCTATTTCGGCGGCAAGGTGGACGCGCTCGTCAACTGGCTCTGCGCGACCGTCGCCTCCATGCCGGGGCTTCTCTTCATCTTGGCAATCGCACTCGTCGTGGGCAAGGGGATGCTGGGGCTTGTCGTCGGCATTGGCTTGACGACTTGGGTGGGCACGTGCCGAACCGTTCGCGCCGAGACGCTGAAGCACCGTGGCCGCGCCTACGTCCAGGCGGCGGAGACGCTTGGGTATTCCTCGGCGCGGATCATGTTCCGCCACATCCTGCCGAACGTCGCGCACATCCTGCTCATCCAGTTCGCCATCCGCTTCCCCTCGGCCGTCTCGACGGAGGTGTTCATCTCCTTCCTCGGCATTGGCGTCCAAGGCGAGCCGAGCTGGGGGATTATGATCAACAACGCACGCATCCGCCTCTGGCAGGGCGTTTGGTGGGAGATGGCGTGGACGACCTTGGCGATCTTCCTCCTCGTCCTGCTCTTCAACCACCTCGCGGACGCCTTGCGCGACCACTTCGACCCGGCACTGCGGTAGGCCAGCGGTCGCTCGACCTTGCGGCTGGCTCTGTTGAAAAGTAGAAAAGTGGAAGAGTGGAAAAGTGCGTGGAGAGGGAGTGCTTGGCGCTCCTTGACACACGCTCCAGAATTATGGTATCATTCATACCGCCCTTGAGCGTGGGTTGGCAATCGGATGTTGTGTCCGAACGCGGATTCTATCTTCATTGGGAGATGCTCAAAAGGCTGACTGCCTGACATAAGCGGACAAAGGCACGCCGCTTCTTTTCTGCGCTTCAAGTGGCGTCGCCTTGAATGAACGAGGCGCGGAGGAACGAGTGAAAGGAATTGCATCGTGAAGTCGCCGAAAGTGTCCGTCCTCGTGCCGGTCTATCGGACGAACCCCGCGTTTCTGCGCGAGGCGATTCAGTCGGTTCTCTCGCAGACATATCCCGACTTCGAGCTCATTCTGCT
>CAVEND010000044.1:7305-7544 GCA_963616865.1 Faecalibacterium prausnitzii
ACGCAACGAGCGCAACCTCGGCATCTCGTCCTCGCGCAACCGCCTCATCGACATGACGCGGGGCGACTATCTCGCCATCTTCGACCACGACGACGTCTCGCGCCCGACGCGACTTGAGAAGGAAATCGCCTATCTCGACGCCCACCCCGAATGCGGCGTCGTCTCGTCTTGGGTGCGCGAGATACCGTCCGGCAAGGTCGTCCGCCGCGTTTCGGACGACGAGTCAATCCGCCTCGACC
>CAVEND010000045.1:0-7467 GCA_963616865.1 Faecalibacterium prausnitzii
GCACTTCTTCTCCCTCTGGCCTGACGAAGTTGTTGTAGACGATGTCCTCCTGCTGCCCGCGCACGACGCCCACGCCGCGTTGGCTCAACACCTCGACGATCTCCGGGACGCGGCGCGGGGCTTTCGCCGCCACGCCGAAGGAAAGCGAGAGGAGCGCGTCGCCCGCCAAGATGGCCGTCGCCTCGCCGAACTTCGTCCAGACCGTCGGCTTCCCGCGCCGCATCGTGTCGTTGTCGAACGAGGGCAAGTCGTCGTGGATGAGCGTGTAGTTGTGGAGGAGCTCGATGGCGGCCGCCGGATATTTCGCGTCTTCCGCCGCGCCGCCCGCCGCGACGGCGGCGTAGAGGCAGACGAGCGGGCGGATGCGCTTGCCACCCGTGCCGACGGCGTAGCGCATGGCCTCGGCAAGGACAGTCGGCCTCTCCGAAAGAGGCGGCAACACCTCGTCAAGCGTCCGTTCGATGAGTTCAAGCATCAGTCGATTCCTTTCATGTCGATCTCGCCGTGGAAAACAGTCTTGACGGGTCCCGTCAGCGTGAGGTCGCGACACGCACCACCCTCGAAAACGCCGTCCACCGTCAGCACGTCGCCCCGCGCCGTGTGCGCGTTCACGGGGAAAGCGAGGTGGTGGAACGTGACTCCGACGACCGCGCTCGCCGTCGCGCCCGTCCCGCAGGCGAAACTCTCCGCCTCGACGCCGCGCTCGTAAGTGCGGATTTTAAGTTCGTGCGGCGACTGCCACTCGACGAAATCGACGTTCGCCCCCGCTGGCGCGAACCGCTCCGAAAAACGGATTTCGCGCCCTCGCCCCGCGACGTCGCACGCCTCCACGTCCGCGACGGAGACAATCGCGTGCGGCACCCCCACACACGCGAAATCCTCGACCACCTCGGTGGGGTTCGGCATCTCGATGCACACGCGAGAATCCTCCCCCACACGCGCCGCGAGAACGCCGGAGCGCGTCTCAAAGCGCATGGTTGGGCTCGCGACAACGCCTTTTTCAAGCGCGAACGCGGCGACGCACCGCGCCCCGTTGCCGCACAGATCCGCCTCGCCGCCGTCGGGGTTGAAGAAGCGCATGGCGAAGTCGGCTTTCGACGACGGGCGCACGAAGATGACGCCCTCGCAACCGATGCCGTCGGGACGTTGCGCCAACGCGGCGACGAACGCGCTGTTCTCCACGGGGCATCGCTCGGCGCGGTCATCGACCATGACGAAGTCGTTGCCCGCGCCGTGCATTTTAGTGAAGGAGAGCCGCATCGAACAAATCCGACGTGAATTCCGTGCCCTTCGTCAGGCGGATGAGATCCGAGAGGATGAACTTGGCCTCGTCGAGAACGCAGTCGTCCTCGGGTCGCTCGTTCCGCTTCCGGCGACGCGCGGGCTTGTCGGACTCGTCGTCGCCACCACCGGCCAGCCCCTCCTCGTCGAGCTCGCGCAAAGCGCGGTCGGCGACCATCTGCGCCTTGCGCGTCTCGTAGTCGAGCGAGACGAACTCGCGCTCGGAAATCTCCTTCATCCCACGGACGTTCTCGCAATGCTTGAGGTAGCGTTCGTCCTTTTCAAGCCGCGCCTCGGAGAGGCGTTTCAACTCCGGGACGTAGGTGGGGAGGTTCCAGACGCGGAGGTAGAAGGCCGGGTCGATCCGCGAGAACGGCAGCGCGTAGGTGAGTTTGTCCTCGCCGATGTCGAGCGAATCCAAAAGCGACGGCAAGTGGATGTCGGCCTCGACGCCCTCCAACTGCGTCGAGCGTCCGTCGATGCGGTAGAACCGCGCCGTCGTGATTTTCGACGAGCCATACGCCGCGGGCCCCAGCCCCGAGACGGATTGGACGGTTCCCTTGCCGTGCGTCCGCGAGTCGCCGACGACGATGGCGCGGCCGACGTCGCGCAGATGCCCCGCGACGATCTCCGACGCGCTCGCGCTGGCGCGGTCGGTCAGGACGACGAGCGGCCGGCGGAAGGCGACGGGGTTCCCCGCCGGGATCATCAGCGAGCCGGCGGGCGACCGCGCGTTGCGGATCTGGACGACGGGCCCGCCCGGGACGAAGAGCGACGAGAGGACGACCGCCTCGCGCAGGGAGCCGCCGCCGTTGCCGCGCAAGTCCAAAATGAGGCCCTGGGCGTCGGCGGCGTTCAACTCGGAGAGGATCGCCGCCACGTCCATCGCCGCGCTCCGGAATCCCTCCTCAAAAGCGTTCTTGTCCATCGTCCCGTAGAAGCTCGGCAAATAGACGTAGCCGATCTTGTTCGTGACGCCGTTGAGGACGACGCTCTCGACGCGCCCCGTGGCGGCCTGATCCTCCATCTTGATCTCGTCGCGCACGAGCTCGACGAGTTTCTTCGTCGCCCCCGACGTGTCCGTGCGGGGGAGAACCTCCAGCGTGACACGCGAGCCCTTGGGGCCGCGGATCTTCTTGATGGTCTTGCGCATCGGCCGCCACATGATGTCCTCCATCTCGCCGTCGGCCTGCTTCACGCCGACGATCTTGTCGCCCTCGCGGATGCGCCCGTCGCGATCCAAGGGCCCGCCCGGCATGATCTCGACGATCTTGAGCGCGCCGTCGTCGAAGGAGAGAACCGCCCCCACGCCGCAGAGCGTCAAGTTCATGTCCATGTCGAAGTCCTCCTTCGAGGCCGGCGAGAGGTAGTCCGAGTGCGGGTCGTAGGCGCGGGCGACCGCGCCGAGGTAGTGCTGGAGGACGCTCTCCTCGTCGGGCTCCGTGAGCGCGACGAGATACTGGCGGTAGCGTTTCGTCAAGTCCGTCGCGATGGAGAGCGCGTTCGTCGCGTTGTCGAGGTCGTGGTTGACGGTGGCGACGAGGGCCTCGTTCTTCAGGCGGCGGCGCCAGTGATCCTCGGCCTCCTCGCGCGTGCGCGGCCACGGCGCGTCCTTGCGGCGGATCCGATACGTCTCGTTCGTCGAGAAGTCCCACGTGGCGGCGGCGACGAAATTCGTCGCGAAGTCGATCCGCTCCTTGAGGCGCGTCACGTAGAGGTTGTAGATGTCGAAGCCGAAACTCGCGTCGCCTTTGAGGATCTCGTCGTCGAGCGTCTTCTCGCGCGCGGCGAGTTTGTCGAGGTCGCTTTGCAGGAAGACGGAGTGGTCGAAATCGTAGAACGTGACGAGGTTCGTCCACGCGCGTTGCGAGATCTCGTCGTCGAGCGGCCGTTGGAGGACGTGCATCTTCTCCAAGGAGCGGGCGAGCCGCTGCGCGATGCGCCCGTCGAACTCGCGGGGGGCGAGGGGCGCGGCCTCGGGGGCCGCCCACAGGCTTCCGGCGAGGAGGGTGAGGGTAATCGACAAGGAACGTTTCATGCGTGTGTCTCCATGAGTTGCGTCAACCGCGAGAGCTCGGCGGGCGTCAGGACGGTGCGCCCCGTCTCGAAACTCTCGCGCAGGTGCCGTGAATTCAAGATGACCACGCCTTGGAACTCGGCGATCTTCGCCTCGAACGTGTCGGAGGCGAAGACGAGGACCGGCGTGACCGTCCCCGTCCACCCGTGCTTCGCGAGCGCGGCGCGGACGGCGGCGGCCTCGCGCAGGACTTGCGCGAGCGGCGCGTGGTCGGGGAGCTGGCCGTCAAGGAGGATGTGCTTGTCCTCCAGCGTGACCTTCCCCATCCAAAACTTCGTCTCCAAGGCGAAGACGCCCGCGGGCCCGACGACGACGTGGTTGACGTGGCGCGAGCCGGCGACGAAGTTGTTGAAGACGTGATACGTGTCGGGCAGGCTCCGCAAGATGCCGGAGACGCGCTCCTCGCCGCGCGCGCCCTTGAAATACCGCTCCACGCGCCCAAGCCCCTTTCGGAGGGCGACGTAGACGGCCACGCCCGCGAGGACGAAGACGACGAGACCCGTCACCGCCCACGCCCCCGGCGCGAAGATCATCATGGCGATGGCGAAGCCCGCGAGGAACACGCACACGAACAAGGGCCAAAGCCCGAAGACCGAACCTTTCACACGCGCCCACTCACCGGCGATTCCATGAATGTATGCCATCAGCCCTCCTTCGACAACGACAGGATTTTTTGAAGGATCGACGGCGCGTCAAGGCCACACGCGGCCTCCCACTGCGCGACCGATCCATGCGCGATGAACGTGTCCGGCCAACCGAGTTTCACGTCCGCGCCCAACGCTTCCCCGAAGCCGCCTTGAACGGCGCCGTTCTCAAGCGAGACGATGGTGGCGCCAGCCTCGCGTTGTGCCGCGAGAAGCGACTCATCAAACGGCTTCAAACTTCTCGCGTAGACGACGCCGCACCCCGCTTGGCGGGCGACCTCAAGTGCGCGCGCCACATAGTCGCCCGTCGCCCAAAGTTGAATCTTCGCGTCGGGGTTGAGCAGAGGAACGGCCTTCTTCCCCGCGAACGAGTCGTTGCTCACGACGCTTGGGCAAAGTCCACGCGGATAGCGGATCACGGTGGGGCCCGAATGCGAGAGAGCCTCGTTGAAAAGCCGTTTGAGGTCGTCCTCGTCGCACGGCTGGCAGATCGTCACGTTGGGAATCGTCCGCAAAAGCGCGATGTCGTAAAGCCCTTGGTGCGTCGCGCCGTCCGCGCCGACAAGCCCCGCGCGATCCACGCAGAGGATGACGGGCACGTTGGGCAGAGCCACGTCGTGGATCACCTGGTCGATGGCGCGTTGGAGGAACGTCGAATAGACGGCGACCACGGGCTTCAGGCCGCCCGCCGCCAATCCCGCCGCGAGGCCGACCATGCACCCCTCGGCGATGCCGACGTCGAAGCAGCGCGAGGGGAACTCCTTTTGGAAGGAGACGAGCGAAGTCCCGTCCAGCATGCCGGCCGTCAAGGCGACGAGGCGATCATCACGCCGCGCGGCCTCCGTCAACGCCCCGGAAAACGCTTCGCTCCACGAGCGGCCGCGTGGCGCGGAATCCGCGTTCGGCGAGAAGCCGTGATAGAGCGTCGGGTTCCTCTCGGCGGGGCGGTAGCCCTTGCCCTTCTGCGTGACGACGTGGACGAGGACGGAGGCCTTGTCGTCGCGGGCGACGGAAAAGGCCGCCTCAAGCGCCGCGAGGTCGTGGCCATCGACGGGACCCAAGTAGCGCAGGCCGAACTCCTCGAAAAAGCGGTTGCCCAAAAAGAGCCCCTTCACGCGGCTTTCGATCTTGTGGTAGAGCCCGCGCAGGAACGTGAGGCGCATCTTGTGACCCGCCGCCTCGGCGGCCGCCTTGACGCGGTTGTAGCGGACGCCCGTGATGAGGCGACCCAGGAACCTCGCGAAACTCCCGGCGGGCTTCGAGATCGCCATGTCGTTGTCGTTGAGGATGACGATGATTTTCCGCGTCGCGGCGGCGCAGTTGTTCAACGCCTCGAAGGAGTGGCCGTTGACGATCGAGCCGTCGCCGATCACGGCGACCACGTGTTCCGAGCCGTGGCGGCGGTCGCGGGCGGCGGCCAAGCCCAACGCGACGGCGAGCGCGCTGCCCGCGTGGCCGGCGACGGCCGCGTCCGCGCGCGATTCGGCCGGCGTCGGGAACGGCGCGACACCGCCGAACTGGCGGAGGCTGTCGAACGACTCGTCGCGCCCGGTGAGGATCTTCCAGGCATACGCCTGATGCCCGACGTCCCAGACGACGCGGTCAACCTCGGGGTTGAAGACTTTCGCCAACGCCATCGAAAGCTCGACCGCGCCCAAAGACGACGCGAGGTGGCCGCCCTTCTTCAGGACGACCTCCAAGATGCGTTCGCGGATCTGCGTGGCGGTTTTCATGGGCGCGTGAGGACGAGAAGAGGCGTCGCGTTCTGTCCGAAGGCCTCCTCGCAAAAGGCGGGCGCGTAGGACTCTTTCAGGATGTTCCAAAATTTGAGTTGCGTCGCGACGTCGCGCTCCGCGCAGCGCGGCGGCTCAATCGCGAACGAATAGCCCGACAAGGCCGCCACGCGGCACGTCGCGGGCGCGTCGCGGAGAAGCGTCTCCCAGTCTTCGTCCGAGAGCATGGAAAAGGGGCCCATCTCAAGACCCTTGGGGACTTTCCTGTTCGTCTCGATGGCGAGGTAGAGGTCTTGCGTCAAGAGCGTCGTGCCGTCGGGGTCGAGGGCGCGGATCTTGCGGGCGACGTCGCGCAGCTGGGCGAGTTCCGTCTTCTCCTTTTTAAGCGTCCAAAAACGGTCTTGGCCGTTCGTCGTCCATTTTTCAAGGAGGGGCGAGCCGAAGGATGTCGCGAAGGAGAGGCCGAGGACGAGAAGCATCGCGCCGCGCACGGAAGCGAACGACTGCGCGAAAAGAAGCGCCGCGCCGACGGCGAGAAGTCCCATGACGGGCACGTGGTAGTCCTCGTAGGGGAACGGCGCGAGCGTCTGACACACGATGACAAGGAGCGCGGCGGCGAGGGGGAAGAAGGTGCTTAGTGCCCAGTGCTTAGTGCTTGGTGTCCAGTGCTTAGTGCTTGGTGCGTTTGAGACACCAGGCACTTTGACGGGGGTGGGGCGCGATTTCGGAAGAGAGGGGGCGCACAAAAAGAGGCCAAGGCCGAGGACGAGGAAGAGAGGCAGATACCACCGCACGAGGCGGCTCAAACTTCCGACGATCCAAACGACGTCGAAGCCCTCGCGCGCGGCGTGGTAGCGTTGCGCCGCCAAGAGCCCGGCGCGGGAGGCGTCGTCAAAAAGGAAAGGCCCATACGCGAGGGCGAGTCCGACGAACGCGCCAAGAAGGAAAAAGAGGGGGGCCTTCCGTGGAAAGGAAAAGCGGAAGGCGCCCCCAAAAAGGAAAACGAAGACAAAGACGACGAGAAGGAGAAGGGAAATGCGGACGCCGGTGGCGAGGGCGAGGGAAAGGCCGGACAAGAGGGCGAAGAGGCTGGGTGTGCGCAACCGAACGGACGGCACGAGGACGAACGAGAGGAAATAAAAGCCCAGCGCGACGAACAGGGAGGCGAGCGCGTAGGATTTCGGGATCGCGAGGTAGTAAAGGTGGTAGAGGTTCGTCGCCAAGAGGAAGAAGACGACGAGGGAGGTCCACCCTTTGCGGTCGGGACGCTCCTCCAAGCGGGAGGCCGTCGCGCAAAAGAGGAGAACGCCCGCCAGGCCGAGGACGAGGTTGAAGACACGTGCGGCCAAGAGGCCACCCGATTTCCAAAGACCCGTGAAGAACGAGAAGATTTCCGGCAACACGGGCCCTTGCGTGAAGAAGAAGTCGCGGTAGGGGCTTTGGCCGTCGGCGACGAGGTTTGCCGCGTAAAGATACCATCCCTCGTCTTGGTTGAGCGCCCCCATCCAAACGGCGGCGCCCGACAAGACGAGAGCGGCAAAAACCGACAGTCCGACGAACACTCTCATTAAGGGAATATTATACCACAAGAGGCGGTCTCATGGGTCGAATTCGTGCCGCTCGCGACCTGCTCGCTTGCGCGGGCGGAGGCGGGCAACGGCGGTCAGGGGCGGGCGGGGGCGGAGGGGCGAAGTTCAAGCACCGCGGCGACTCTTGAATCTCGCCGCTTGGT
>CAVEND010000046.1:0-7399 GCA_963616865.1 Faecalibacterium prausnitzii
CGGGCGAAGGATGTCTTCGCGGTGGAGATCGAGGGCTTAAAGAAGACCCGCGACTCCATCGGGGCGTCGTTCGTCGCCGCCATCCGCCTCATGCTGGAGAGCGTCTCCACGGGCGGCATCGTCGTCGTCTCCGGCGTGGGCAAGAACCTCCACATCGCCGAGAAGATGAGCGCGATCTTCTCCTCGACCGGGACGCGCTCCATCGTCCTCAACCCCGTCCAGGCGATGCACGGCGACCTCGGCATGGTCTCCGCCCGCGACGTCTTGATCGCCCTCTCCTTCTCCGGCGAGTCGGCGGAGGTCAACAACCTCATCCCCGCCATCCGCCGCCACGGCCTCAAAGTCATTTCGATGACGGGTCGCGCCGACTCGACGCTCGCCGCGCTCTCCGACGTCCACATCGAGATCCCCTGCGGCAAGGAGGCCTGCCCGTTCGGCATGGCCCCGACGAACTCGACGACGGCGACGATGGCGATGGGCGACGCGCTCGCGATGGTCATGATCGACGCGCAGAAGTTCGACATCGCCTCCTACGCGATGAACCACCCGGCGGGCGCGATTGGCCGCGCGCTCGTCATGCGCGTCAAGGACATCATGCGCACGGGCGAGAAGTGCGCGCGCGTCCGCCCCGACGCGACGGTCATGGCGACGGTCATGGCGATGACGAAGGCGAAGGGCGGCGCGGCCGTCGTCACGGACGACGCGGGCGCGTTGCTGGGGATTTTCACGGACGGCGACTTCCGCCGCGTCGTGAGCGCGAACCCCACGGTCGCGGGCGACATCCTCTCCGAGCCCATTTCCGCGCACATGACGAAAGACCCGCTCTTCGTCTACGAGGACGCCTACGCGGCGGAACTCCTCAAAATTTTCGAGAAGAGGCACATCGACGACCTCCCCGTCTGCTCGCGGGAGGGGCTTGTCACGGGTCTCGTCGATTTGCAAGATTTGCCAAAAATGAAAGTCCTATGAAAAGGAGATCCGCCATGAAAAACGCTCTCGTTTGCACCGTCGCTGTCGCGCTCTCGTTCGCGCTCGCCGCCGAGGCCGCCCCGAAGCGCAAGGCCGTCAAGGCCGCCGTTGAGGAGGAGGTGACGACCGGCCGCGCCGCCAAGGTTCTCATCGACCAGGAGCCGAAACTCGGCCAGCCCGTCTGCCTCGCCGCGCCGACGCTCAACGGCTCGTCGCTGCTCGGCCAGTGCTACAAGAAGCCGCGCCAGTGGATCGTCCTGGAGACGAAGTATTCGACGTTCGGCACGGAGACGTCGCGCTTCTTGAACCAGCTCACCTTCACGTGGCACGTCCTCTTGGAGACGAAGACGGCGCGTGAGAACAAGGGCAACAAGGAGAAGCTCGCCCCCTACAGCTACTTCACGACCTCGACGACTTACTACAACATCCCCTACGGGGCGCACGCGGCGAGCGTCGTCCTGCCGCCGAGCTACCTGGAGCGCTTCGGCGAGCCCAAGGCGGTCGGCCTTGAGATCACGAACGAGAACGGCGAGATGCTCGCGGGCGACTGCTGGAGCGAGGTGAAGGGCATCGCCGCGCACAAGAAGTTCTGGGAGGATTCGGAGATCATGAACGCGAAGCAGGCCGACGGCCACCCGATGATCGAGCGCCGCCAGGGCCTCGTCGACCGCGCCAAGACGATCTGGGCGCTCGTCAACTCCAACGACTACGAGGCGACGGTGCAGTGATGAAGAAGATCCAAACACTCAACATCGGCACGACGACGGTCGAGCTCGCGGAATACGAGCTCACCGGGAAAAGCTCGCTCACGCTCGCGCGCTACGGCGTGACGCGCCTCGACGCGCCGCTCGACTTCGAGACGGCCGGGACCATTCTTGGCCCCGCCCTCCTCGCGCTCGCCCGCGAGACGGGCATCCACCCCGGGCCCGTCGCGCTCGCGATCCCCGGCCAGAGCGTCTTCACGAAGTTCGCCGCCGTCGCGCGGGCGGGCGGCAACGACCGCTTCGAGCAGATGATCCGCTACGAGATCGAGCAGGGCATCCCCCTGCCCATCGACGAGATGATCTGCGACCGCCAAGTCCTCGGCGAGACGGAGTCGGGCGACGCTTCCGTCATGATCGTCGCCGCGAAGACCGACCAAGTGGAGGCGTTGACGAACGCCGTCGCGTCCGTGGGCTTCGTCCCGACGCTCGTTGACTCCGCGCCCGGCGCGTTGACGAACGCCGTCCGCTTCCTCCACCCCGAGTCGGCGGAATCGTGCACGATCACGCTGTGGCTCGCCTCCCGCGCCACCTCGCTCATCATCACCGAGGGCGACAAGGTTTACTCGCGCCTCATCCCCATCGGGGCCTCGACGATCTCACGCGAGATCGCGACGGCGTGCGGCTGCTCCATCGAGGAGGCCGACCAGCTCCGCGTCGAGAAGGGCTATGTCGCGATGGGCGGCGTGACGGAGGATGCCGACGAGGTGTCCGACCGCGTTTCGAAGGCGTGCCGCGCCGTCATGACGCGGCTCAATGCCGAGATCTCCCGCTCCGTCAACTTCTACCGCAGCCAACAGCAGGGCGGCACGCCGGAGAAGGTCTACTTGACGGGCATGGTCGCGCTCCTGCCGCAAGTGGACGAGTTCTTCGCCGACGCGCTCGGCTTGGAGGTCGAGTTCCTCAATCCGTTCGACCGCATCGGCGTGGGCGAGCGCGTGGATGTCGAGGCGTTGGAGACGGACGCGGCGTATCTCGCCGCGACGGTCGGCCTTGCCGCGCAAGCCGCGTCGCTCTCGCGCTACACGATCAATTTGCTCCCGCCCTCGCTCATCGCCGAGCGGACGGAGAAGGCGCGTGTTCCCTTCATCGCGGCGGCGGGCATCGGCCTTGTCGCGGCAGTCGCGCTCTTCGCGCTCGGCGTCAACGAGGAGACATCCTCGCTTGAGGCCGCCCGCGACGCCGTGCACGCGAAGGCGGCGGACTTGGAGAAGTTTGACAAGCAAGTCGTCGAGGCGCAGAAGGCGCTTGGGGAGGAGCGGACGCGGGCGGATGCCTTTGGGTCGTTGCTCCTCTCGCGCCAGGCGGCCGTCCGCGCGCTCGCGGCGGTGCGCGACTCGCTTGTTTCCGGGATGTGGATCGAGTCGTGGGAGCCGGGCCAGGTGACGATCCGCTACTGGAAGGATCGCGTCAAGGCCGCGAGCGGCAAGACGCCGGCGGAGTCGTTCGTCGAGAAGTTGAAGTCCAAGGGGAACGTCGAGCCCACGTCCGTCAAGATTGACAAGATGTCCCCCATCGGGGAAGCCAACAGCCTCTGTGAACAGTTCACGGTGAAAGTGAGTTTCAAATGAGCCGCACAAGAATCCTATTGATCGCCGTTTCGTCGGTCAGCGCCGTGGCCGTGCTGGTCTCGTGCGTCTTCCTGTTCAGCGTCCTCTCGGCGAAGACGGCGGCGCGTGAGGGCGACGCGGACTCCTTCGGCCTCGATTACGAGAACGACAAGGCGGATCGCCTCTCGCGCAAGAAACCCTATCCGTGCGCGGAGAGCGTCAAGCGGTTGAAGGAGGCGAAGACGACCTTGGGCGAGTGGATCGAGGAGGCTGAAGCCGTCGCCTCGCGTGGCGACCGCCCGCTCGCGACGACGACGCCGCCCCTCTTCAAGGAGTTCATCGTCTCGGATGCGCGGCGCCTTCACGCGCTCCCCGCCGGGGCGGACAAGAAAACGCTCGTCGAGACGTTCGACTTCGGGCCCTTCAAGCCGTTCATCGCCGGGAGCGAGATGCCGCCGCCCGAACGGCTCCGGCAGATTCAGCGTCAGTGGATGGATGTCGCGGAGATTCTCGAACTCCTCTCGGAGTCGGGCGTGGAGAGTGCGCTTTCCATCGACGTGAAGATGGACGCGCCGAAGAAGGAGACGGAAACGGCGCAAGGGCCCAAACGCCCCGGGATGCGCAAGAAAGCGGAGCAGAAGAAGGACTTGGGCCCGCAAGGCCCGGAAGCGTGGACGTATTCGCTCGTCTTGAAGGCGACGCCCGCGTCCCTCACCAAGGCGCTCAACGCCTTCGCGACCACGCCGCGCTTCATGGTCGTCAAGGATCTCTCGTTCCATCACGAGACGGACACGCTCCTTGTGAACTTGGGCGGCGAGAAGAAGGAGGAATCGCGTCCGACCGGGCGTCGCCGCTTCGGCGCGGTGAAGAAGGAGGAGGCCCCGAAGGAGAAGGAGGCCCTCTTCACGGTGTTGACCGACCCGGCGGCGGGTGCGCTCTTCGACGTCCGGCTTTCCGTCACGGTCTATGACTTCCGCTCGTTGGAGAAAGCGGGGGAGGAGGCGAAATGAAGACACAGGCGAATTTCTTTCTGCGCACCTACGACCGCCTCCTCGCGGGGGTCGCCGTCGTCGCGCTCGTGGGCGCATCTCTCTTCTTCGCGATGTCGCAAGCGGACGACGAGGCGGCGGCGCGGAAGGCCGTTGACCGCGTGGCGCGTCTGAAACCGTCCGACTGCGGCGTGGAGACGTTGGAGACAGCGCCCTACGACAGGATTCTGACGCAGGCGAAGAACCCGCTCTTGGTGACCGTTCCCGACACGAAGGGCGGCAGTTTCCTCGCCAGCCCCAAGCGCGTCAAGTGCCGTTGCGGCGCCGTTCTCGACGCGGGGCTTGACAAGTGCGCGAAGTGCGGGACCTCGCTCGTCGTCGTCAACGAGGTGGACGAGGAGCAAAAGCGCGTGACCGCGTGGGAGAAGCGCTACGGCGTCAAATGCGACGACGCGGACGCGGACGGCGACGGCTTCACGAACCGCGAGGAATACGAGGCGAAGACCGATCCCACGAACGCGAAGGATCACCCCGACTACGCGCTCTCGCTCTCGCTCGTCCTGCCGCTGAAGGAGACGACGGTGCCCTTCGTGTTCACACGCGCCGTCGAGATTCCGAACGGCTGGCGGTGCGAGTTCTTCGACCCGACCAAGAAGGACAGCTACGGCCGGAAGGGGCTGTCGTTCACGGCGGTCATCGGCGAGGATCTCGTCATTCCGTCCGAGCAACAGCGCGGCGGGGCGAAGAACGTGGCGACGGGCTACACCTTGAAAGCCTACGACAAGAAAGAGGAGCTGCGGCAGGTCGGCACGGGCTCGACCGTGCGCAAGTCGATTGACCTCTCGACGGTCACGCTTGTGCGCAAGTCCGACGGGAAGGTCGTCACGCTCCCGATTCAGCCGAACAAGAAGAACATCCGCTTCACGCCCGTCGATGTTCAGGCGACGCTCGTCTATGCGCGGGGCGCCGTCCCCAAGACGTTCGCCGTCGTCGCCTCGGACGAGATCGACTTGAACGGCACGGCCTACCGCGTCGTCTCGATCACGAAGACGGACAAGGGCGCGGAAGTCGTCGTCGAGGACGCGAAGACGAAGAAACGCCACACGCTCGCCGCCACCAGCGGCTCGTGATGAACATCTTGAATGAAAGTCAGACATTTAGTATAATTCGATATGAACGTTAAGGATGAGGTTCTTAAAATGATGACAAAAAACACAAGCGTTGCCCTTGTCGCGGCCATCTCCTGCGCGGCGTTGTCTTTCTCCGCCGTGGCGCAGGACGATCTCGACGCCCTTCTGCTTTCCCTTGATGCCGAGGCGAAGGCCGCCGAGGAAGCGCAGGCCGAGACGCCCGCTGTGACGGAGACGCCCGCGCCGGCGGAAACGCCCGCCGCGCCGACGGCCGAGGAGCCGGCCGCCGAAGAGGAGACGCCCACGGAAGAACCCGCCACCGAAGAACCGGTCGCCGAGGAGGAAGCGACGACCGAACCTGAAGCGACGGCCGAACCCGCCGAGGAGGAACCGGCCGTTGAGGAGCCCACGGAAGAACCCGCGCCGAAGAAGGAAACTCCCGCCCCGAAGGTCGCGCCTGTCGTG
The DNA here is from genome assembly GCA_963616865.1 of Faecalibacterium prausnitzii. Taxonomy (GTDB): domain Bacteria; phylum Verrucomicrobiota; class Kiritimatiellia; order RFP12; family UBA1067; genus UBA1067. Next base: position 5,865 of record CAVEND010000046.1, read on the forward strand.
CCCGCCGCGAAGCCTGTCTCGCCCGATGCCGAACTTTTGAGCAACATCACGGCGACCGAGCGCGTCCGCCGTCAGGCGATGGACGAGCAAGCCAAGCGTTTGATCATCGAAGCGCGCAAGTCGATGAAGGCGAAGCAGTATGAGGAGAGCGTCCGCTACTACACGAACGCGCTCAAACTCCTGAACGACCGCGTGTCGTCGAACCCGCTCCGCCGCGAGTGCGAGCAGGGGATTGCCGAGGGTCTCTTCCGTCAGGCGATTCAGAACTGGGACATCGGCCGCCACCAAGTCGCGCTTGACCTCATGATGAAGGCGCGCGAACACCGCCACCCGAAGGCGCAGGGGCAGATTGAGAAGTGGCAGGTCGAGAGTTTGTCCTTGGAGTCCGAGGAGACGCAGGGCGAGTCGGAGGCTCTTCACGCCAAGAACGAGGAGGACTACAAGGCGAAGCGCGACCTCGTGCGCCGCCACCTCCGCCGGGCGCGTCAGTATCTCGCGCTCCGCGAGATGGATCAGGCCGTCGAGGAGTGCGACGTCGTTCTCGCGTCCGACCCCTACAACGAGGAGGCGATGCGCATCCGCGAGGCCATCGGCAAGAAGCGCCAGTTCATCCGCAACCGCGAGCGCGAGTCCGCCCGCGAGATGATGATCGCCGACGTCGATCAGGCGTGGCGTCCCGCCTACACGGTCAACGCCGCGCAGTTGGCGGCGACGTCGTCCGAGACGGTCAAGACGCAGACGGGCGAGGATCCGGAGCGGACGCAGGAGCAGGAGATTCTGAAGCGCATGAAGGAAATGCGTCTGCCGAACATCTCCTTCAAGCCGCCGGCGACGATTGTTGACGCGGTGGAGGAGTTCCGCCGTTTGTCGCGTGACTACGACAGGCCCGACATCCCCGCCGAGAAGCGCGGCTTCAACTTCGTGCTGCGGACGCCGCCGGGGGCGATCAAGATTCAGCCCGAGGAGGAGACGAGCGACGACTTCAGCGCGAGCGCGTCGAGCGGCGAAGCCACGCCGTCGAACGGCCTTGACCCCATCCAGACGATCATGGCGAGCGACATCACGTTCTACGAGGCGATGAAACTCGTCTGCGATTCCGTCCGCTACAAATTCATCGTGAGCGGCCAGGTCGTCATGGTCATGCCGCAGGACATGTCGACGGCCGAGTTGATCGCCCGCAAATACAACGTCCCGGAGGCGTTCGTCGAGCGCGTCGACTCAGCCAGCGAGGAGTTGAAGTCCATGGGCGGCGGCTTCGGCGCGTCCTCCCGCCGGTCGTCTTCGTCGTCGAGCAGCGATGAAGAGGGCGAGGGTCAGAACTGGAAGGCGTTCTTCGAGGAGATGGGCGTCTCGTGGCCGGAGGGTTCGTCGATCAAGCACATCAAGTCGCTCGGCAAACTCTACGTCCGCAACACACGCGAGAACTTGGCCGAGTTCGAGAAGGTCCTCGATGAACTCGGCGGCCAGCCGCAGTTGATCGAGATCGAGACGCGCTTCGTCGAAGTTTCGCAGGAGGATCTGAACTCGCTCGGCTT
>CAVEND010000047.1:0-7174 GCA_963616865.1 Faecalibacterium prausnitzii
TGCCGGCGGACTGGGTCTGCCCGCTGTGCGGCGTCGGCAAGGACATGTTCGAGCCGCTCCCCTGAAGAGGGGAGTCCAACGCCGCCCCTGCGTCCGCTCGTATTCGCAATGCGACACAATTTCCGTGCGCAAAAAGTATTGCGAAAAAGCGTGGCTTTTGCTATCATACGAGGACGATGAAAACGAACACTTTTGCCTGCCTGTCCGCCGTCGCGGCGGTGTCTTTCCTCTCGCTCGCCCTTGAGGCGAAGGAGTTGCGCGTCTCGATCCTCGGCGATGACGACGCCGTCGCCGCGTCGGAGACCTCGTGGCCGAACCGCGTCCTCACGGCGTTCCACGCGACGCTCGTCGCCAACGAGTCGTGGAGCGGGGCGGGCGTGACGACGCTGGAATCGTCGGGCGAGGCGAACCCCGGCCGCGCCATCGTCGCGCGCGTGGACGACCTGGGGACGAACCCGGACGTCATCCTCATCTGCGCGGGACGCAACGACGTCCAGTCGAACCCCGACATGGGCGACTACAAGTGGTCGAAGTGGACGGCCGACGACATGAAGGCGTTCCGCCCCGCCCTGGGCAAGACGTTGGCGACGCTCCAGAAGAAGTATCCCAAGGCGAAGACCCTCTTCATCGTCAACCCGACGTTGACGGACGACATGAAGAACTCGATCCGCAAGGCGGCGAAACGCTACAAAGTCCGCACCGTCGAGCTGAAGAACATCGACGCGCTGGAAGGGCGTCCCACCGAGAAGGGGATGGCCGCGATGGCCGAGCAAGTGTCGGAGGCCCTTGTGAAGATGGGCGTCAAGCCGGGCGTGGCCGCCGCGAAGAAGAAAGCGCCGGTTGTCGAGAAGAAGGCCTCTCCCGAGACGGGGTTCGCGAAGACGGACGAATCGCAAAAGCCCCACCCGAAGGCGAAGAAGGTCGCTCCCAAGGCCGCGCCCAAGAAGTTGGATTTGGGCCTCACCGTCGCCGACTCGAAGACGGAACTCCCCGAGGCCTACTACATCCCCGTGCGCTGGAACAGCCTCGGCACGTCGATCACGTGGTATAACAGCCACGCGGGCGGCTCGTTCCAGAAGGGGTATCAGTCGCGTGTGATGGAGAAGCTCAAATTCGACGGCTTCGAGAACACGGGCATCAGCGGCGGGTGCGTCAACTCGGCGATCTCCCAAGTGCGGAAGGCCGACCTCTACACGGTCGAGCACGGCATCAACGACTGGGGCAACCGCGTGAACCCCGGCACCTTGGACGACTACAAGAACGACACGGGCAACAACTCGTTCGCGGCGAACTACCGCAAGGTCATCAACAACATCCGCGCCGCGAACCCGCAGGCGAAGATCATCCTCTGCACGCCGCGCAAGGGCTACGGCTTCGGCGGCTACCTGCCCGACGACTGCGCCGCCCAGCAGACGAACGGCGGCTACTACCTCAAGGACTACGCCGATCTCGTGCGCGAGATCGCCGCCTACGAGAAGTTCCCCCTCGCCGACTTCTACGCGACGTGCGGCGAGCAGGACGAGCTCGCCTCGCTCTCAATCGACGTCGCCCTGCACCCGAACGACGCGGGCTACCAGCGCATGGCGAACATCCTCGCGCGCGTCATCCTGAGCGTCTACCCGGACGCGACGCCGCTGTCGCAATACAAGCCCGCGTTCACGGACGACGGGACGCCGAAGGACGTGACGGTCACGAAGTTCCTGAACTCGACGGAGCAGGTCGTCCTGAAGGGGACGCCCATCGAGAAGATCCGCCTCTCGTCCGCGAAGATCGGCGGCGGCTGGGTGCCGGGCGGGCCGTTCGAGGGCAAGGTTTACTTCGAGCGGCGCGATCCCGCCGCGAAGACCTACACGTGCCAAGTCCAGTCGGTGTCGCCGCAGGACGGCTGCATGCGCGTCATCGGCGTCGAGTTCCGGCAGGAGTTCAACGGGGACATCGTTGCGCGGGTGCTCTTCAACCGCTACAAGTTCACGTGCGACGACTACGGCAAGGACTACTCCGTCGCCGGCACCTACGACGGCGCCTGCGCCTCGGCGAGTTCCTACAACGACCAAGGCTACGTCATCGGCGAAATGACGATCCACGTCAACTGAGGTTTTAGCGTTCGTTCCCTCTTTCCCGCTCTCCCAGACAAGCCCATTGTGCGGGGGCGGTGAAAAATGTGGTATAATGGGGGGACGTATGAAAACGGTCGCAGTCCTAATGGGTGGAACATCGAGCGAGCGAGAGGTGTCGCTCGTGTCGGGGACCCATGTCGCGCAAGCCCTTGAAAGCCTCGGTCGCTACCGCGTCCTGCCCCTCGACATCAAGGAGGAGAGCCTCGCCGCCCTGCCGAGCGACGTCGATGTCGTCTACCTCGCCCTCCACGGCGGCTGGGGCGAGAACGGCGGCGTTCAGAAACTTTTGAACGAGCGGCGTTTGCCCTACACGGGCCCCGGCGAGAAAGCCTCGCGCCTCGCCATGGACAAGATCCTGACGAAGGAAGCCCTCGACGCGGCGGGCGTTCCCACCGCGCCCTGGGCCCGCGTGACGCGCGTGTGCGCCGCGTCGCCGCGCCCGCTGCCCGTCGTCGTCAAGGCCCCTTGCGACGGCAGTTCCTTCGGCGTCGTCAAAGTCTCGACGCCCGACACGTGGGCGGCCGCGCTTGACACGGCCTTCCGCGAGGCGGGGCCTTCGTGTTCCGAAGTTCTCGTCGAGGACTTCATCCCGGGGCGCGAGTTCACCGTCGCCCTTCTCGACGGGGAGGCGTGGCCCGTTTTGGAGATCGTCGCGCCGGGCGGGTGGTATGGCTACGAGGAGAAATACATCTCCACAGAAACGCGCTACGAGTTTTTGGATGATCCCGCGCTCGCCGCACGCCTGCAAACCTTGGCGCGACAAGCCTACGACGCCCTTGGGTGCCGCAGCGTCACACGCGTCGACTTCCGCGTCTCCGAAGCGGGCGAGCCTTTCGTCTTGGAACTCAACACGTCCCCCGGCTTCACGCCGCACTCGCTCGTCCCCAAGGCGGGCATGAAAACGGGGCTTTCCTTCGCGGGCGTCTGCGAGCGCATCCTCTCCACGGCACGATTCGACGAACCATGAAAGGAAACCGCATCCACGCCTCCAAGCGGCGGCTTTTCGTCCCCCTCGCCGTCACCGTCCTCGCCCTCGCCGCGCTCGGCGGCGTGATCGTCTTCTTCGGCAAGATGCGCGCGATCCTCCTCGAACAGGCGGTTGTCCGAGAGGCGGAGAGCCAAGTCTTCATCGAGCCGGGCAAGATGGTCGGCAAGAGCGTCATCGCCCACTGCCTGGGCCTCACGAACGGCGCGAACCTCGCCACCATCGACTTCGACGAGCGGCGCGAGGATCTCCTCCGGCGCATCCCGAACCTGCGCGACGTCCGCATCCGCCGCCAGCTGCCCGACAAGGTCTTCGTCACGGTCGAGGAGCGCAAGCCCATCGCCCGCCTCAACATCAAAGGCCGCCGCGCCGACTCCGGCCGCGTCGCGGACGCGCAGGGCGTCGTCTTCGAGTTCGTGCGCGGCACGCGCCTGTTGCCCGTCATCCGCGAGAAGACGCCCCCCGGGACGGCGAAGGGGCAGAAGCTCACGGGACGCGCCCTCGCCGCGCTGCGCCTCGTCGAGGCGTGCCGCGAGAGTTCGCTTCAGGAGGTCGCCCCGCTTGACATCGACATCTCGCACGCGGACTGGCTCCTCGCGACGCTCAACACGGGGCGGAACTACGTCCAGCTCAAGATCGCCTGGGAGGGCATGGACGAGGACGAGACGCCCGCCTCGCGCGCGAGCCTCATCCGCCAGCTGACGCACGTCCGCGACGCGATGCGCTCCGAGGTCGGCGCGAACGCCGTCATCTGGAACGCGACCGACTTCTCCACCCCCGGACGCATCTACGCCGACACGAAAGGAAACCTCTGATGAGCGCGCTCTACGCCGCCCTTGAACTGGGCACCACCCGCACGACGCTCGCCCTCGCCGAAGCCGCGCCCGGCGACACGCCCCACCTTCTCGCGCACGCGGAAATCGCCTCGTCCAACATCCGCAAGAGCCAGATCCTCTCGCTTCAGGACGCGACGCAGTCCATCCGCTCCGTCATCCGCAAGATCGAGAAGGAGCAGGACGCGCAAGGCTCGAAGATCGAAATCGGCAACGCCTACCTCGTCGTCTCCGGGCAGCACATCCAAGCGACGCCCGCCCAAGGGCAGGCCCTCGTCGAGGGGCGGTGCGTCAGCGAGGCAACGATTGAGGAGGCCGAACGCGCCGCCCGGCAGATCCCCCTCCACAAGGATCGCGAACTTCTTGACATCGTGAACCAAGACTTCATCCTCGACGACCGTGGGGGGCTCACGAACCCGCGTGGCATGGCGGGGCGCGTCCTCAAGTTCAACACCTTGCAGATCCACGCCGACGCGAACCGCATCCAAGACGCGAGGAGCGCGGCGAGCGACGCCCACTTGGAGATTCAGGAACCCGTCTTCGCCGCCACCTGCGCGGCCGACGCCGTTTTGGAGGATCACGAGAAGCGCAACGGCGTCCTCGTCCTCGACTTGGGCGGCGGCTCGACGGGCTACGCCGCCTACGCGCAGGGTCTGATCCTCTCGGCGGGCGTCCTCGGCGTCGGGGGCGACCACGTCACGAACGACATCGCCCACGCCTTCCAGACGACGAACGCGCAGGCGGAGGAGTTGAAAATCTCGAAGGCGTCCGCGACGCTCGTCCCCTACGAGGGCGACGAGACGCGCGTGGCCGTCGGCGGCGCGTCCTCGCTCATGCAGAAGCAGACGATCTCGCACCGCTCGCTCGACATCGTCGTCAACGCCCGCGTCCGCGAGCTCTTCGCCATGATCCGCGAGCGGTTGGAGGAGCAGAACCTCCTCCACCTCCTCCACGCGGGGTGCGTCCTCACGGGCGGGGGCGCCTCGCTCCGGGGGCTCGACAGCGTCGCCGAGCGCGAACTCGGCCTGCAAACGCGCCTTGGGCGGCCGCTTGGCATCGGCGGCTTCGAGTCCGTCGCCGCCCCGTGGTCTTACGCGGCGCTCGCGGGGGCGCTTCTCTACGCCCGCCAATCCTCGTCCGAGGAGACGCCCCTCTTCGGCGGCCTTTTCAGGAGGCTCTTCAAATGAACGGCACGAACCCGCTCCTCCTCGTCGGCGTCGGCACGTCGGGCGCGCGCATGGTGCGCGGCGTCCTTCGCGCCTTCGGCGAACCCCTCCGCCACGTCACGCTCGACACCGACGCCTCGTCGGCGGAGATCTCCGACGAGAGTTTCATCCTCTTGGGCGGCGAACGATTGTCGGGCTTGGGGTCCGGCGGCGACATCGTGCGGGCCCGCCTCGCGGCGGAGGACTCCATCGCCGCGCTGGAGCCGCATCTGACGGGCGTGCGCCTCGCGCTCCTCGTCACCGCGCTCGGCGGCGGCACGGGCGGCGGCGCGACGCTGGAGACCGTCAAGCGCCTCGCGCTCGCGGGCATCCCCACCATCGTCTTCGCGACGCTGCCTTTCTCCTTCGAGGGCGACGAGCGCCAGCGCAACGCGCGCGGCATCCTCTCCATGATCGAGGACGCGGCGAACGCCTCCTTCTTCCTCCCGCTCGACAAACTCGTGGGCGACACCGACAACATGGCGGAGGCCTTCCGCCGCGCCATCGACACGGTGTCGAGCGGGCTGACGCTCTTCTGGCGGCTCATCGAAAAGCCGGGCTACATCCGCCTCGACTTGGAGCGCATCCGCCAGCTCATCCAAGGGGCGGGGCGCGGACGGTTCGCGACCGTCACGTGCCAAGGGCCCGCCCGCGCCGAGGAGGCCGTCGACGCGCTCGTCCGCTCCGAACTCCTCGCGACGGCCAACGGGCCCGTCCGCGTCGCGCTCTGCGGCGTCCTCGCGGGCGACGATTTGCGGTTGAGCGAGTTGAACACGATTTCAACGGGGCTTTTGCAGGCCTTCGGCACGTCCCTCACGTTCAACCTCGGCACGGTCAACGACGAGGCGACGTTCTCCGGGCGGCTCAGCGTCGTCGTCGTCCTCTTCGAGGGGCGGCGGACGGAGGAAAGCCCCGCCGCGACGCGCAAGGGGCGCGCGCGGGACCGCAACCCCCTCGCCATCGGGCCGAACGGGCGGGGTCGCTTCAACAACGCCGAGCGGACGCAGTGGCACGGGGAGGACGTCGACGTGCCGACCTTCCTGCGCGAGAACATCACCTTGGAGATGTGAGCACCCCCCGCGAGAACACCGTCCGCGTCCTGCCGCTGCACGTCGCGAACAAGATCGCGGCGGGGGAGGTCGTCGAGCGTCCCGCGAGCGTCGTCAAGGAGCTCGTCGAGAACGCGATTGACGCGGGCGCGGCGCACATCCGCGTCTCGCTCCAGCAAGGCGGCACGAAACTCATCTCCGTCCTCGACGACGGCTGCGGCATGACGGAGGAGAATGCGCGGCTTTCCTTCGAGCGGCAGGCGACCTCGAAGATCCACGACGTGGAGGACATCGAGAACATCTCGACGCTCGGCTTCCGGGGGGAGGCGCTGCCCTCCATCGCGTCGATCTCGCGCCTCACGATGACGACGCGCCGCGCCGAGAGCGACGAGGGCGTCTGCCTCCAAGTCGACACGGGCGCGTTCTCGGACGTCCACGCGGCGGGCTGCCCCGTGGGAACGCGCGTGGATGTCCGCGACCTCTTCTGCAACGTCCCGGCGCGGAAGAAGTTCCTGCGCTCGCGCGCGACGGAGGAAAGCCACGTGCGGAGCGTCTGGACGCGCCAGGCCCTCGCGCACCCGGACATCGCCTTTTCGCTGACCATCGACGGGCGGGAGGTCGCCGCCGCGCCGCGCGCGACGACGCTCTCCGAGCGCATCCGCGACCTCTTCGGGGAGGACTTTTTCGCCGCGCTCATCCCCCTGCCGCCGCCGACGGATGCGTCGGCCATCAAGGTCAGCGGCTTCATCGAAAAGCCCAACCTCTTTGTGCCGACGCGGCGCGAGCAGTTCGTCTTCGTGAACAAGCGTCCCGCCTCATCCCCCTCAATCGCCTACGCCCTGCGCGAGGCGTATCCGCGCCGCGCCCTCGACGCGAGGCCGGCGACGATCCTCTTCATCGACTTGAATCCCCGCGAAGTCGACGTCAACGTCCACCCGACGAAGCGCGACGTCCGCTTCCGCGACGACATCGCCGTCAAGAAGGC
>CAVEND010000048.1:0-7146 GCA_963616865.1 Faecalibacterium prausnitzii
CGAGGTTCGGCGCGTTCATGTCGGGGTTGTTCAGCCTCTCGCCGTCCACGAGCACAAGGACGCGCCCATAGCCGTTCTCGCCGTAGCCGCCCATCGAGATCTGCGTCAGCGCGGGATTGTTCCCGCCGAGGCGATTGAGGCTCACGGACGGCGCGGCCTTTGAGATGAGGTCGGCGACATCGCGGGCACCGGAGTTGGCGATGTCCGTCGCCGTGATGACCTGCACGTTCTGCGGCAAGTCCCAAGGGCTTTTTCCAAGGCGCGAAGCCTCGACGACGACGCGGCCAAGGTCATTTGTCGGGAGTGTGGCAGGCGACGGCGCGGCGGATTGGACGGTGGCCGCGACGGCCGCCAGCAGGAGCGTGTTCATGTTCCTCTTTCCCCCTCATGCGAGGGTACTTGATGGGTGAAGGAGCGGGCCGCATTCCGGCTTTGACGGCTGCGCGACAGTGCCTGGTTTCCACAGGGCTTTCCGGCGCCGCTCCGTTGGTTGTTTTTGCTTTTACCCCCGCTCGTTGCAGTGGTAGCACGTGTGGAGCAAATGGTGCGCCTTCTCGCTGCCGGGCTCGCCCAGGAACTCCTTGTAGAGTTTCTGGATGTCCTTGTTCTCGTGCGAGAGGCGGACGCCCTTGCCCTCGTCCTCGGCGTAGATGCCCGCCATGCGCTGCTCCAGCACGCGCCGGCGATCCTCCTCGCCCGTGATGAGGGGCTGGCCGCCGCCGTTGATGCACCCGCCGGGGCAGGCCATGATCTCGATGGCCTGGAAGCGCGAGCGATCCTCGCGCACCATGTCGAGCACCTTCCGGGCGTTGCCGAGACCCGAGGCAATCGCCACGTTGACGCTCACCCCCGGCGCGACCTCGACCTTCGCCTCCTTCACGCCGTCCAGCCCGCGCACGGCGCGGAAGTTGATCTTGTCGCCCTTCGGGTTCTCGCCCGTGAGCATGAAGGTGACGCTGCGCAAGGCCGCCTCCAGCACGCCGCCGGTCACGCCGAAGATGACGCCCGCGCCCGTCGACTCGCCGAGCGGGTCGTCGTAGTCGGACGAGTCCAGGTTCGCGAGGTTGATGCCCGCCTCGTGGAACATCGAGATGAGCTCGCGCGTCGTCACCACGTAGTCGACGTCCCTGACGCCCTCGTGCGTGAACTCCGGACGCGCCGCCTCGTATTTCTTCGCCTGGCACGGCATGATCGAGACGACGACGAGATCCTTGGGCGCGACGCCCGTCTTCTCGGCGTAGTAGCTTTTCGCAATCGCGCCGAACATCTGCTGCGGGCTCTTGCAGCTCGACGGGATGTCGAGGAGATCCGGGTAGTGGTGTTCGAGGAAGTTGATCCACCCCGGGCAGCAGCTCGTCAGGATCGGCAGGTTCTGGCCGCTCTTGACGCGCTCGACGAGCTCGTGACCCTCCTCCATGATCGTCAAATCGGCGGAGAAGTCCGTGTCGAAAACCTTGTCGAAGCCGAGCTGGCGCAACCCGGAGACGAGCCGCCCCGTGATGGGCTCGCCCGGCTTGAAGCCGAACGACTGGCCCACCGCGACGCGCACCGCCGGGGCCGTCTGGACGATGACGGTCTTGGCGGGGTCGTGGAGCGCCTTCCAGACGTTCGCGACCTGGTTGTTGCCGACAATCGCCCCCGTCGGGCAGACGTTCGCGCACTGGCCGCAGAAGGTGCAGGAGGAGTCCGCGAGCGGGATCATCGAGGCCGTGCCGACCTTCGCCGAGAAGCCGCGCCCGTTGCCGGTCAACGCGCCCACGGTCTGCACCTTGTTGCAAACCGTCTCGCAGCGGCGGCACATGACGCACTTGGACATGTCGCGCACGAGCGCGGGCGACTCGTCCACGGGCAGCGTGTTGACCGCCCCCTTGTATTTGATGTCGCGGATGCCGAACTCGTGCGCGAGCTTCTGCAGCTCGCAGTGCTGGTTCTTCGTGCAGGTGAGGCACGTCTGCGGGTGGTCGGAGAGCAAGAGCTCCAACACCGTCCGCCGCGCCTTCAACGCCCGGAGCGAGTTCGTCCAGACCTCGACGCCGTCACGCGAGACGGGCGTGGCGCACGCGGGCACGAGCATCTTGCGCGGGCCGCGGATGCCCGTCGCCTCCACGAGGCAGAGGCGGCACGAGGCCGGCTTGTTCGCCGTTCCGCAGCCGACGTCGGGGCAGTAGCAGAGCGTCGGGATGTGGACGTTGATCTTGTTCGCCGCGTCGAGGATCGTGCCGCCGGCGGGGATCTGAACCTTGGTTCCGTTGATTGTAATCGTCACAGTGGCCATGATGTTATTCCTTGACAATCGCCTTGAACGGGCACGCCGCGATGCACGCGCCGCACTTGATGCATTTCTTCACGTCGATGACGTGCTTCTGCTTGACCGCGCCCTCGATGGCCGCCACCGGGCAGTTGCGGGCGCACTTCGTGCAACCCTTGCAGGCGTCGGTGATCTTGAGGGCGTAGAGCTTCGTGCAGGTCCCCGCCGGACACTTCTTGTCGCGCACGTGCGCGAGATACTCGTCGCGGAAGTAGCGCAGCGTCGAGAGGATCGGGTTGGGCGCCGTCTGGCCGAGGCCGCAGAGCGCGGTGTCCTTGATCGTGTTGGCGAGATCCTCCAGCTCGGAAAGCATCTCCTCGGTGCCCGTGCCGTCGCAGATCTTCTGGAGCATCTCCAGCATCCGCCGCGTGCCGATGCGGCAGGGCGTGCACTTGCCGCACGACTCGTCCTTCGTGAACTCGAGGTAGAACTTCGCCATCGCCGGCATGCAGTCCTTGTCGGAGAGGACGATCATGCCGCCCGAGCCCATCATCGAGCCGATCTTGCCGAGGTTGGCGTAGTCGATGGGCGTGTCGAGGTTCTCCGTCGTGATGCACCCGCCGGAGGGGCCGCCCGTCTGCACCGCCTTGAAGGCGTGGCCGCCGGAGATGCCCCCGCCGATGTCGTAGATGATTTCGCGCAGCGTCGTCCCCATCGGGACCTCGACGAGGCCGACGTTGTTGATCTGCCCGGCGAGCGCGAAGACCTTGGTGCCGGAGTTGCCGGAAATGGTCTTGACCCAGTTGCCCTTCTCGTCGCGCTCGACGACCCAGTTGCCGATCTTCGCGTATTCGGACGCGCCGTGGACGAGGATCCACGGGACCGAGGCGTAGGTCTCGACGTTGTTGACGTTCGTGGAGCAGCCCCAGTAGCCGCCGCCGACGTTCGCCGGGAACGGCGGCTTCGTCGTCGGCTCGCCGCGCTGGCCCTCCATCGAGTGGATGAGCGCCGTCTCCTCGCCGCAGACGAACGCGCCCGCGCCGAGCTTGATCTCGACGTCGAACGAGAAGTCAGACCCGAAGATGTGCTGGCCGAGGAGGCCGCACGCGCGCGCCTGGTCGATGGCGTTCTGGAGGCGCTGAACCGCGAGCGGGTATTCGGCGCGGATGTAGACGAGGCCGCGCTGGGCGCCAATCGCGTAGGCGCCAATCGCCATCGCCTCGATGACGGAGTTCGGGTCGCCCTCCATGATGGAGCGATCCATGAACGCGCCGGGGTCGCCCTCGTCGGCGTTGCAGACGATGAACTTCTCGTCCGCCTCGACGCCGGCGGCGATCTTCCACTTGAGCCCCGTCGGGAAGCCCGCGCCGCCGCGCCCGCACAGCCCGGAGTTGAGGATCTCCTGAACGACGTCGGCGCGCGTCATGTCGCAGACGGCCTTCGCGAGGCCCTGGTAGCCCTCGTTGGCGATGTATTCCTCGATGGACTCCGCGTCGATCAACCCGCAGTTGCGCAGGGAGATGCGTTTCTGCTTGGCGTAAAACGGCATCTTCGCGTAGTCGTGGATCGCCTCCTTGAGCGTCGGCTCGATGTAGAGGAGCCGCTCGACGAACTCGTGGTTCTTGATGTGCCGCTCGACAATCTCCTTCGCGTCCTCCGGCGTGACTTGGACGTAGAAGACGTTGTCGGGCATGATCTTGACGATGGGCCCTTGCGCGCAGAAGCCGAAGCAGCCCGTCTGGATGACGTGGACGTCGTGCTCCAAACCCGCCGCCTTGATCTCGGCGCGGAGGTTCTCGATGAGGACGTTCGAGCTTGAGGCGTGGCAGCCCGTGCCGCCGCAACAGAGGATGTCCTTCTTGACGGCGTCGATCTTGTCCGCCACCAAACGCTTCGTGAGATGCCCCTTCGCCGATTCGTAGACCGAGAGAAGGTCGGCCTTGGATGTGATGTTCCGCATGTTAGCCCCTCGCCTTGTATTCGTTGATGACTTCCACGGCCTTCGCGGGCGTCACCTTGCCGTAGACCTTGCCGTTGACGACCATGACGGGCGCGAGGCCGCACGCGCCGACGCACCGGAGCGCGTTCACCGAGAAGAGGCCGTCGGCCGTCGGGTTCGTGTCCGCCTTCACGCCGAGGACGCGCTCGATCTCGCGCAGGACGCCCTCCGAGCCCTTGACGTAGCAGGCCGTGCCGAGGCACACGTCGATGACGTATTTGCCCTTGGGCTTCGTCGTGAAGTAGTTGTAGAAGCTCACCACCCCCGAGACCGCCGACTCCGGGATCGCCATCTTCGCGGCGACGTGCTGCTGCACCTTGCGCGGCAGGTAGCCGAAAATGGCCTGCGCCTTGTGGAGAATCTGGATGAGGCGACCCCGCCGGCGCTCGTCGTTGAGATCAAGGCCGAGGGAGTCGATGAACGCATCCAGCTCGGCGAATTTCTCCGTCGCCGCGGGAGACAACGCGTTGTCACACATATCTTTGACTGATCCTTCTTTGTTGGTGGTGGTATTATTATATCAATTTTTCCACGGGCGGCAAAGACTTTTTCAGGAGCGCGGCAAAAGCCGCTCGACGCCGTTCATGTAGGGGCGAAGCACCTCCGGGATCGTCACCGAGCCGTCCTCGTTCAAGTGCTGCTCCAAGAGCGCGACCATGAGGCGCGGCAACGCGACGCCGGAGCCGTTGAGCGTGTGGACGAGTTTCGTCTTGCCGTCCGCGTCCTTGAAGCGGCAGTTGAGGCGCCGCGCCTGGTAGTCGGTGAAGCACGAGCAGGACGACACCTCCAGCCACTGCTGCTCGCCCGGGGCCCAGAGCTCCAGGTCGTAGCACTTCGCCGCCGAGAAGCCCATGTCGCCGGAGCAGAGTTGCAGGACGCGGAAGTGGAGACCCAAGCCCGTGAGGACGTCCTCCGCCTCCTTGACGAGAACCTCCAGCTGCTCGAACGAGTGGTCGGGATGGACGAAGTTCACCATCTCAACCTTGTCGAACTGGTGGACGCGCAGCATCCCGCGCGTCATCTTGCCGGCGGAGCCCGCCTCGCGGCGGAAGCACGGCGTGTAGGCCGTGAGTTTGATCGGCAAGTCCTTGCCATTCAAGATGTCGTCGCGGTAGAAGTTCGTGACCGGCACCTCCGCCGTCGGGATGAGCCAGAAGTCGTCCGTCTCCGCGTGGTAGAGATCCTCGGCGAACTTCGGGAGCTGACCCGTGCCCGTCATCGACGCGGAGTTGACGAGAAACGGCGGCAGCATCTCCGTGTAGCCCTGCTTCTGGCAGTGGAGGTCGAGCATATACTGGATGAGCGCGCGCTGGAGTTTCGCGCCCTGCCCCAAGATGATGGGAAAGCCCGTCCCCGTGAGTTTGACGCCACGCGGGAAATCGAAAATGCCAAGTTTCTCGCCGATCTCGATGTGCGTCGGAATCTTGAACGCGGGATCTTTCCACTCCCCGACCTTGCGGACGACGACGTTCGCCGTCGAGTCCATTCCCGTGGGGATCTCCGGCGCGGGGATGTTGGGGATCATGAGCAGCGTCTCGCGGAGGTCGTGGTCAACCTGGGCGAGTTCCTTGTCGATCTCGGCGATGCGGTCCCCGACCTTGCGCATCTCGTCCTTCGCGGCGGCGATGTCGCCGCCCTCCTTCGCGATGCGGCCGATGTCCTTCGACGCGGCGTTCCGCTTCGCCTTCAACGCTTCCGTCTCGCCGACGAGGGCGCGGCGCTTCGCGTCGAGATCCCTCGCCTTTTCAAGCGTCTCCCGTGCGACGCCGCGCCGAGCCAAGGCGTCCGCCGTCTCGTCGAACGCATCACGCAATTTCCGAATGTCTATCATAGTTTTCTCCTGATTGTTCAAGCCATGCGCCGCGCGCTCGCCATCGAGAGCGTGACGGCGGCGAAGACGAGGAGTGCGCCCGCGACGAGAAGCGGCGGGAAGAACTCCGTCCAGCGGTCATAAGTGTCGGACTCGATGGTCGTCGTCTCCAGTGTGGAAATCTCGTCCAAAGCCTTTTCAAGCGCGGCCTTGTCGTTGACCGCGAAGTAACGCGCCCCCGTCGTCTGCGCGATGGCCTTCAATTGCTTCTCGTCGAAATTCGTGTCGGCGTATTGGATGGTCGTCTGCCCGAAGATGGTGCGGGCGAAGAACGGCGTCTGGCGCGACGACGTGCCCACGCCGATGACGTAGACCTTCACCCCCATCGCCCGCGCGGCCTCGGCGGCCTGCTCCGGCTCGACCGCCCCCGTGTTCGAGACGCCGTCGGAGAGGAGGATGACGACCTTCGATTTCATCTCGACGTCCTTCAACCGCGCGAGCGCCGTCGCGAGGCCGTCGCCGACGGCCGTCATCTGCTCCTCGCCGGAGATCGCCCGCCCCTGCGCGTCGAACGCGATGGCCGGCACCTCGACGCCCGTCAAGACGTGGAGGAGCGCGTCGTGGTCGGCCGTCAGCGGCGCGCGCGTCGCGGCGTAGCCGCCGAACGTGACGAGGCCGATCAAGTCGTCGGGGCGCCGCTCGATGAATTGCGCGAAAAGCCGCTTGACGATGGACAGGCGCGTCGTCTCCTTGGAGAACGTCTCGCCCTTCGGCGTCAAGTCCAGGGCCTCCATGGAGCCCGAGACGTCCACGACCATGACGATGGCGATCGCGTCAACCGTGCGCGAGCCGCGCGCGAGGGGGTGGCGCGGACGCGCGAGCGCGAGGACGAGCAACAAAAGCCCCGCGAGGAGGATGAACGGCGCGAGGGCGGCGACACGCGCGCGCCAGCCCGCCGACGCGCGCGGGAGGCGGCTCACGGCCGAAAACCGAATCCCGCCCTTGCGGCCCCGGCGGAAAAGGCGCCAGGCCACGACGAGAAGCGGCACGAGAGCCACGAAGGCGAGCGGATAGGCGAATGACATAAGA
>CAVEND010000049.1:0-7144 GCA_963616865.1 Faecalibacterium prausnitzii
TCGCCTCGGTCGAAGGAGGAGTAGGTGCGCCAGAAGAACGCGCCGTTGGCGAAGTCGCCAAGGCTCTCGACGGAGCGCGAGGAGAAGTCGTTGCGGCCGTGGTAGCGGGACACGCCCGCGAAATCGCCCGAGAGGGGATCGTTGAGCGTGCCCGTCATCGACTGCAAGGCGGGCAGGAGCGAGAGCTCTCCAATCGACTGCAAGTAGCCCTGGTCGCTCGTCGCCATGAAGATGTCGCTGTCGCGCCCGTCCCGCCCCAAGACTTTCGAGCCGGACGACAGCCCGATGTGGGATTTCCAATTCGCCACCGAGGCATCGGCATCCTCGGTCCCAAACCAATCCTCCGGCGCGTAGTTGAAACGCGGATCGACGGTGTAGAGCGAGCGCCATGATGTGGGCTTTCCCACGTCGGCGCCCTCAAGAAGCGTCTGCCGCGCCGTCTCGTCGGCGAGTGTCGTCATCGAGAGGGAAGGATCGTATTTGAAAGACATGAGCGGACGGTTCCGCCCCGAAAACGGCTCAAGCTCGCTCTTCAAATCGGCGTAGCCCGCGCCAAGCCAGTCGTCATCGTCCGCGAGGCTCGCCGGCACCAGATCAACCGTGTCTCCGTCCTTGTCCTCCACGCGCACCCAAACGGCGACATAGGGGCGGAACGATGTCTCGTCGGCGGGTTCCGTCCACCAGTTCTGGCTGCCCGCGCCATGGTTCGCCTTGAGTTCCTCCGCCGTGATGAAGACCTTCTCTTTGTAGGCGTCCTTCGCTTTCTCGCGGAAACTCTGTCCCAAGCCATTCTCGTCGTAAAGATAGAGTGTCGCGTCCGCCTCCGTCCCGTCCACCGTCTTCTCGTTGAGGGTCTCCGTCTCGACCCTCCCGATGCTTGTCTGTGTGATCTTCTTTTCCACGACATCGTAGTAGAGGGGGAATTTTGTCTCCGGGAGGGAGACGTTGATTTGGTAATCCGTGACGGCCTTCTCCGAGGTGTCGATGTTCTCGTCAAACGAGATCTGTGTCTCGCCCTTTCCCCAGATGACGCCCTCGGCCGTCTCGACGGACGGCACGCTGTTCCACCACTCCTTCTTCGGCGGGAGAAGCGACGCATCCTCGACGCGGGACTTCAGGGTGTCCGCCCCAAGGAAGAACGCGACGAGCGCTTTCACCTTCCACGGGCCTTTGGAGCGCTCCGACGTGACGCGCTTGAAGGGAAAGACCGCCGCCCCCGACACGATGAGGCTGCGGCGCGGGACTTTGAGCTCGTGCTTCGTGATTGTCCGAGTAAGGTTATATGTCTCGCCATTTTCCACAAGCTCGTGGACTGTCGTCGACGTGTCGGTCTTTGTCACCTCCAACTTCTCCTCCGTGTTTTCGGAGACGACCGACAAAGAGGCGATCATGGGCTGCGTCTCGACCGTCGGCATGGCGAGCGAGAGCGGTTTGGAGTCGGGGTCCAAATAATCGTAGAGGCAGGCCATCACCCCGACGGCGCCGAGGTTCTTCAAAAGGAGGTCGTAGAGTTTGTCATCACGCGCCGCGTCGGCCTCGAAAATGTTCTTGGCGTCGAACGATTTGAACGGCCGGGGTTCGCCTGCGAGGTCGATTTGTGTCGAGGCATCGACGGTCGCCGTCGCGTTCGTCGGCGGGAACCACGTGTCCGTGATAAAGAGCGCGTTCTTCACGTGCTCGTCCTCGCGGTAGATGGACGGATCCGACCCCGAGGAAATGAATTTGCTGAACGGCGAATAGTCGGACGCGCCCGCGACGACGTTGAAGTCGGCGAGCGAGACGAAGGGGATGTCGCCGCATCGCTCCAAGATCGTGTCGAACGCGGCCGCCTCCCCGTCGGGGACGAGCGAGGAGAAGTTGACGCGCGCGTTCGCCGCCGAAGACCGCCGCTCCGAGGCGAGCATCTTGTTGAGGTCGAAGCAGTCCGAGACGTCCACCGCCGTGAACGCATACCGCCCCATGTCGTAGGAGAGGTTCTTCCAAATGGCCGTCCGCGTCTGGCGCGAGTAGACGCGCGCCTCGTTGATGACGGCGGGCGGCAGATACGCGAGAGCCTCCAAGGTGAGCGTCGAGACGGTCTCCGAGGGATCGACGAGGCCGAACGGCGTGAAGACGCGCTGCGTCCAAAGGTCGCCGTTGTCGCTGTCCGCCAAACTCTCGACGGAGACGCCCGGATACGGGTCGTCGTAAACGCCCTCGCAGCGGATGCCGCCGTTGGCGGACGCGGCCGCCCCGTCAAGACGCGCCACGGCGTTCGCGAGCGCGGCCCGGAGCAGATAGCGCGAGGAGGCGACGCGCCGCAGGTGGCTCGACGGCAATCGGCTCTGGCGCATGTAGACGGCGAAGCCCACCGCCGAGACGACCATGAACGAGAGCATCCCGAGGACGATCAGGAGTGCCGAGCCCTTTCTCACCGTGACGCGCTTCATCGACTCCGCTCCTCATCCGAAAGACGCCAAAAATTGGGCAAGGCCGCCGAACTCGTGAACGAGACGTTCCCCAGCCCCGCGTTCTGCCCGCTCGAAACGGTCGAGGCCTTTTGGATGAGGAACTGGTAGGGTCGCCCCCACGGGTCGCGGATCGAACCCCGCGTGACGGCGGCGTTGTAAAGGACGGGGATGACCGCGCCGCTCGCGCCCGTCTCGCCGCCGAGGATCATCTTCATGGAGCTCTCCGTGCAGTCCTGCCACCCGCCGCCGGTCGCGTGCGCCTCCAACGAGTAGCCGACCGCGTATTGCTCGTAGGCGAGGATCGCGTTCGTGATCTCCCGCGTCTCCTGCGTCGCGCGCGAGGCTTTCGCGCGTTCGCGCGCCCGCGCCGTCGAGACGGCCATCGCCGCGATGAGCGCGGCGATCATCGCGAGGACGACGAGCAGTTCGACGAGCGTGAAACCTTTTTTCATGTTAGTCAATCTCCTCCGGCCACGTGCTGATGTCGTCCTCCGTGTCCGCCTCGCCGTCGGGCCCCAGACTCCGCACGCCCACGGCGAAGAACGAGACGGAGACGCCCGACCCCGCGCTCGACACGTCCGTCGCCTGGGCCGTCTTCGCGTCGTCATACGAGAACGACTGCGCCGACCCGAAGTCGACCGAGTCGAACGCGCGGTCGGTGCGCAGCGTGTTCGCGGCGGTCTTCGACCAGACGGACACGGTGCGCTTGGCGATCTGCGGCGAGGACGCGTCGTCGCCCAGGCCGGGGAGGACGTCGTCGTAGATGTCGGCGAGGGTCCCCAAGCCCTCGCGCGTCTTGTTCAAGTTGACGAGGCTCGCCGTCCCCGTCCGCCACGCGATGGACGACTGGTTGAAGAGCATGGTCAAGATCGTCACGAGCATCGCCAACAGGATGCTCGCCACGAGAAGCTCGATCAAGGTGAAGGCGCGTCTCATTTGTCGGGGTCTCCCTGAAAGCGGACTTCGGAGACGAAGAGCGGCTGGGACATGATCGTGTTCTTCCGGCGCGCGGCGCGGAACGCGAGCTGGATGACGGCGCCTTGGCGCGTCGCGACGAGGGCATACTCGTAGTCGCTCGACAAACTCGGCTTCGAGCCCCTGTAGGGCGAGGGGACTTTCGCCATGATGTCGCTCCACACGCCGTCGGCCGTCGAGCGCGGCGAGCCCGTCACGCGGAAGGAGTTGCCATCGACCTGGACGTAGTGCTTCCAGCCGTCCGACGGCAGAAGCCCCTGCGCGATCTGGGCCGTCTGGCCGTTGGGCGCGTTCCCGATCTGAAGCCACGAGCTCCACGCCATGTTCGTCGCGGACAGCCCTTGGATGAGGGGGCCCAAGTAAGTCTCGGCGAAGGAGACGGCGACGACGTCCTCCGTGCTTTGGCGGCTCTCGCGGAAGCCGAGCGCGTAAAGCCCGCACATGACGAGCACCCCCGTCGCCATGATGAGGATGGCGAGGTTGACTTCGATCAATGTGAAACCTTTTTTCATCAAATCGCCTCGTCTGGATCGGACGACGCCGTTCCGATGTCGTGAACCGCCTTGGGAAGCCCGCTCGTGTCGGGGCGCGTCAACGAGAGGGAGATCGTCTTGTCCGAGGAACTCTCCGGGTCGAAGACGAGCGTTGACACGAGTTTGTCCGCCGTCGTCGAGGACGGCACGGTGTTGCCGAAGATGATCCCCTCGGGCAGGAACGTCTCGGAAATCTCAAAGGCGTAGCTGTCCCCCGTGCGCCACGTCGCTTGGTGGGCCGAGCGGCCGAGGTCGTAGTAGGCCATCATCGTCAGGTTCGTCGTCCCGCCCGTTCCGTTGTTGAGGGAGGCCAAATAAACGCTCGTTTCGTAAGGCCGCGTCCGCGTCGAGACGATGGAGTATTGCATTTCGCTCATGGACGTGCCGCCAAACTTGTAGAGGCGCAAGCCTCCGCCGTTGGCGAGTTTCCCCTCGTCCTCCTCGGTCTCGTAGGTCTTGTCGAGGTCGGCGAACTCGTCGCACAGGTTCTTCCCGCTCACGAACGAGAGCCGCCCCGCCTGTCGCACGGCCGTCATCACGCCGACGACGACGCCGTTCTCCGTCGAGGTCGGCGCCTTCAAAAGGCGGTTGTAGCAGAAAACGGCCGTCGGCTTGCGGTCGATGTGCGCGCGCTCCCGCGCCATGCGCAGAACCGAGGAGGCCGTCGTCACGGCCGAACGCTCGCGCATGCCGCGCACGAGCGCCGAGTAGCTGCTCGTCGCCGCCGCGCCGAGGAGGCCCATGATGGCCACCACGACGAGAAGCTCAAGGAGTGTGAACGCCCGTTTCATTTCGACACCGAGACGGAATCCGTTTGCGGGTGGTAGGTGATGAAGTAGCGGCAGAAGCGACCCTCCTCAGGGCCGGGGTAGCCGAACGCCATCTGGGCGAACTGGATGTGGTCGCGCCCGCTTTTCGCGACGGCGCGCGAGAAGTCGACGCCGGAGACGCAGTGCTGGTCGCCGCAGAACGAGTCGAGCTTCCTGTTCTTGTGGTTGTCGCGGCAGCCCTTGCCGCTGTTGCCGACCTTGTTCTTGTTGGCGACGAAAAGGGCCGTCGCGTCGATGAGCGGCGAGCGCGTGCCGTCCTTGCCGAAGCCCTTGCCCACGACTTGCTGGAAGATCTTGTCCGTGTCCTCCGGGGAGAAGGTGTAATCGGAGGAGGAGTCGGAACTCGCCCGCGTCTCGATGATCGACGGCCACTTGCCCGTCTGGGCGTAGTAGGCGGTGAGGGCCTGCTCCAAGGCGACGCGCATCGACTCGGCGCGTTTCGTCCGCGCCCCTCGGATGGAGCTCAACGCCGCCCCCGTCACGATGCCCATCAAGACGCCGATGACGGAAATGACGATGAGAAGCTCGATGATCGTGAAGCCGCGTCGACGCATCAGCGCACCTCCTGGCCGGGCGACCAACTGTAGACGTCGTCCTTCGTGCCGAATTTCCCGTCGCGCCCCGCGCACCAGACGCAGACGCTCGCGCGGACCCGCGCCCCGCCCGTGCCGCCCGACGCGCTCACGGCCGTCTCCGTGATGCCGTCGTAGTCCGCGTCAACGGCGAAGCGGAGGCGGTGGTCGGCGATGGTGCCGCCGGAGGGAACTTTCGTCGAATCGGGAACGGCGCCCGCCGAGAGCCGCCGCTTGATGACGTCCGAGGCCCACGGCGAGACGATGCCGCACTGGTCGAGGCCGGCCAAGCGCGTCCCCGACTTCGCGAGCGTCAAGGTCATCACGCCGCGCTGCGCGAGGACGGCGCCCACCTCCGTGGTGAGCTCGCCGTTGCCGCTTTGGCCGTTCGAGAGGATGAGGCGCGGCCACGCGTCGTCGGCTTGGAGGATCGACTCCATCGCCGTCTTCACGTTGCTCACGAGCTCCACGGCGCGCGCGTTCTGCGCCTTGCGGACGAAGGACGAGTAGCCAATGCTCGTCGCCCCCGCGAGGATGGCGATGATGCCCAAGACGACAAGCATCTCGATGAGTGTGAAGGCTTTTTTCATTCTTTCATCTGCACGATGTCGTCGGCGACCCAACTTTGAATCGTGTCCTTGTTTGTTTTGTAGACGTCCTCCTCCGGGGAGATCCACGGCGGAAAAGTCTTTCCGTTGGGGCCCGCGCTCCAAACGCGGTAGCTTTGGTAGGGCGGCAGGGAGTAGTAGTAGAGTTCCCGCCCCCAGCCGTCGCGCATCGTGATCTCGTTGAGGGCATACTGCTGCGTGCCGCTCGTTCCCGTGCCGGACTGGCTGTCGCCCGACGAGTAGAGTTTTGGGTAGGGGTTGCCGACGGAGAGCCGTCCGTTCGAGAGGTCGATTGTGTCGGAACTTTCGATGTTGATGCCGTAGTAGGTGCCGCCCTTGTTGCAGGAGAGGACGCCCTCGAAGTTCGGAAGCCACCGCGCCGTGATGGCCTGCGAGGGGAGGAGCGCGATCTTCCACCGCGCGTTGGACTGCGCCGTGAAGACTTGGTTCATCTCGTTCCAACTTCCGTAGGAAACGCCGTCCTCGAACCGGGCGGGGAGTTGGTTGTAGTCGTCCCATTGCGCGAAATTGTCGTAGAGCTCGTTCGCGTTGTGCCCCATCATCACGAGGTAGCGCGGCAGGAGGTAGCTCATGAGGCCGAACTTGAAGACCTGAACCTCCGTCCAGTCTGTCTCGCCATACTTGCCGCTGAGCTGGGAGGGCGTGCGCAACCCGTCGAAGCCGTAGCCGAGCGCGTCGTTTTTCTTGTAGGGGTCGACGCCATCGTCGTGGAGGCGCTTCAACTGCGCGGCGACGGCCGTGACGTAATCTTGGTAGCCGGCGTCGTAGGGGAACTCCATGGCGACGGGCTGGGCGCGGCACGCCGCCTCGATCTGATTCCAGGGCGGGAGGCCGCTGCTCGACGCGGGGTCGTTCGACGTCTGCTGGATGCCGTAGCCGTTGACCTCGTAGAAGATGTTGCGGCTGCGCCCCTGGAGCTGGACGGGCGGGTAGGAGCCGAACGCGGCGTAGTAGCCGGAGAGCGCGTTTTCGAGCCGCTGCAACCGCGCGACCGTCTTGTTGCGCGCCCCCGAGGCGCTGCCGATGCCGCCCAAACGGAAGACGAGCCCGGCGAGAATCGCGAGGACGACGATGACGATGAGCAACTCGATAAGTGTGAAGGCTTTCTTCATTCGACTGAAGAAGATTATATCACAACTTCACCCTCTTGACCAA
>CAVEND010000050.1:0-7099 GCA_963616865.1 Faecalibacterium prausnitzii
GTCACGCGGCAGGAGAGGCCGCTGGGGCAGGGGAGGCGGGGGCCTTCGAGGCACATTTCCTCGGCCGCGCACGTGGCGCGGGGGAAGGCCTGTGAAAGGATGTTCTCGGCGACTTTCAGCGTGAGACCCGGCGTGTGCGACGAGAAGAGGACGAAGGCCGGCTTCTCCGAGAGGAGGTCGCGGACGAGGGCAAGCGTCTCCTTCAAGTCGCGCTCGATCTTGTAGAGCTGCCCGTTCGCGCCGCGCCCGAATGTCGGCGGATCCAGAATGATGCCGTCGTAGCGGTGCCCCCGGCGGATCTCGCGGCGCATGAACGCGTGCGCGTCGTCGACGATCCAGCGGATGGGGTGGCCGTCGAGTCCATTGAGCGCGGCGTTCTTCCGCGCCCACTCGACCATCCCCTTGGCGGCGTCCACATGGCAGACGCTCGCGCCGGACAACGCCGAGGCCATCGTCGAGCCGCCCGAATACGCGAAGAGGTTGAGGACACTCATGCCCTTCTTCACGACACCGCGCAACCACCGCCAAGACGCGCGTTGCTCCGGGAAAATCCCCAAGTGGCCGAAGTCCGTGCCGCTCAACCGAAAGCGGATGCCCGCGGTCTCAATCGTCCACTCTTTCGGGAGGCGGGCGCGTCCGTGCCACGCATTCCCCTCCTCGCGGTCGAACGAGGCGTCCGCTTTATTCCACTCGGCGGGGGAGAGCTGCGGCCGCCACATCGCCTGCGAGCAGGGGCGGACGAGGCGGATGTCGCCGAAGCGCTCGAACTTGCGCCCGTCGCCCGAGTCAAGAAGCTCGTAGCCGTCTTTCATGGGACGGCTTCGTCGAAGTAGACGTCCTGCGGCACGGTCGGCAGGCAGACGCCGCGCCGCCGCGCGTCCTCCAGTTCGGCGGCCTTGTCCTCGTCATACCACCAGTAGGAGAGGATCGACTGCTCGTCGGAGAAGCGCGAGAGGATCGACTTGGGCATCCCGAACTTGTTCCAGTAGAGGAGGCGCGTCGTCGGCGTGTTCCACAAAAGCGCGTAGGGCGAGGCGGCGACGATGAGCTTGTCGAGCTGCCGATACGCCTCCTGACGCTCGGCCATCGTCTCCATCTCCTTCTCGGCGGCGATGATCCTGTCGGCCTCCGCGCTCTTGAAGCCCGCGATGTTGTTCGAGCCGCGCCGATCCGCCTCGGCCGAGCTCCACATCGTCTCCAAGTTGCGGAAGACGACGGCGTTCCACGAGGCCCAGGTCATGTCGAAGGAGAACGAGTCCATGTCGCGCATCCAGCCCGCGAAGTCCTTGCGGACGATCTTCATGTGGATGTTGCACGATTCGAGCGCGTGGGTGACGAGCGAGAGGAACTTGTCCTCGCCCGCCTCCCGCGAGAGGAAGGTGAACGTGAAGCCGTCCGCGTAGCCCGCCTCGGCGAGAAGCCGCTTCGCCTCCGCGACATCGTAGGGAACTTGCCGGTGGGGATTGGGGTGCGCCGCGTCGTAGAGGTCGGGGAAGTAGGAGTTCAAAAGGTCGTAGGCCCCCGACATCATCGTCGCGTTCATCGTCTCGCGGTCGATGAGAAGCGCCATCGCGCGGCGGACGCGGACGTCGTCGAACGGCTTGCGCCTCGCGTTCATGGCGAAGCCCTGGAAGCCGACGGGCTGGTGGTTGTGGACGACGCGCTTCAAGATCCAGTTGCGCTCGAACTTCTCGCCGTGCGTCTCGTCGTTCATGATCCGCGCCGAGTAGACGGGGTAGACGTCGATGGCCCGCTTCTTGAGCGCCTCGAAGGCGTTTTCGTTGTCGGCGTAGTAGCGCAGGAGGATGCGGTCGAAGTTGCAGACGTTGCGCATGCTGGGGAAGTCGCGCCGCCACCACGTCTTGACGCGGGTGTATTCCGTCTCGACCTGCTCGCTGATGCGCGAGACGCGGTAGGCGCCGCTGACGGGCATCGTCTCGAAGTCGAGGGCGTTGAAGTTCTTGCCCTCCATCGCGTGCTTGGGCAGGATGTAGAACATCCCGCAGTTGAGGAGGTCGCGCCAGTCCTTGGCGGCCCCGCCCTTCTTGCGGAAGCGCACCGTCCGCTCGTCGAGGACGTCGGGGCTCTCGAAGACGCCGAGCATCGTCTTCCACACGCCCGTGTCGTTCGTGGGCGCCATGATCGCGTCGAACGTCCACTTGACGTCGGCCGCCGTCACGGGCACGCCGTCCGACCACGCGGCGCGTTCGTCGAGGACGAAGACGAACGTCTCGCCGTCGGGCGACGTCGCCCACCGCCGGGCGAGCGCGGGGACGAACTCGCTCGTCTGCGGGTCGACGCCGAGGAGCGTCTCATACATCATGTCGAACATCATCTTCGTGTAGGTGCTGTAGTCGACATAGGCGTTGTGGCTCTTGGGCGACCGCGCCCCGCAGAAGCGGATCAGCCCGCCCTTTCGGGCGTGGGGGTCGGCGATGGGGTCGATGGTCTCGACCCAGTTCGTCGCGGGGTGCCAGAGAAGCGTCGCCAGAAGAAGACTCGCGAATGACATGGCCTACTCCAAATGCGATTTTTGACGCGGGTCGAAGGCGTCGCGAAGCCCCTCGCCCACGAGAACCGTCAAGAGCATGACGATGAAGAGCGCCGCCGCCGGGAAGAGGATGAGCCACCACGCCTCGCGGAACTGGCGCGACTCCTGCATCAGCTCACCGCACGAGGGCGTCATGGGCGGCAGCCCGAAGCCGAGGAAGTCGAGCGCGGCGAGCGAGACCATCGCCCCCATCAGGAGGAAGGGAAAGAGCGTGACGAGCGGCGTGAGCGCGTTGGGGAGGATGTGGCCGAAGATGATGCGCGAGGCCGAGAAGCCCTGCACCTTCGCCGCCTCGACGAACGTGCGCATCCTCAAGCGCAGGAACTCCGCGCGCATGTAGTAGGAGACGGTGATCCAGTTGAAGACCGCGTAGCAGACGAGGAGGATCGTGAACGAGCGACCCAGCGTCGAGCCGATGAAGATCATCACGTAGAGGAACGGGATCGCGCTCCAGATTTCGGTGAAGCGTTGGAGGAGGATGTCCGCCTTGCCGCCGAAGTAGCCCTCGATCGCGCCGACGACGAGGCCGATGAACATCCCGGAGAACGCGAGCGCGAGGCCGAAGAGGAGCGCGATGCGAAGCCCGTGGACGACGCGCGCGTAGACGTCGCGCCCGCCCGCGTCGATGCCGAAGGGATGCTCCGGGACGGGGCGGAAGGGAAACGAGACGCGCTTCTCGCCCATGACGCGCTCGGTGAGGCGCGGCGGGTCTTTCGGGTCGAAGAAGTAGCGCGTGTAGCCCGCGCGCGGCGTGACGCGGACGCGGTAGCCGTCAAAATCGCGGGAGTCCTGCGTCGGCTCGGCGAGGAACGCGGCCACGCATTTTTTCGCCGCCTCGTCCGTCGGGCCCTCGTAGTCGGCGATCTCGCCGTTCGCGAGGCGGTTGAAGCGGATCGTCCGCACGTCGTAGACGCGCTCGACGACCTTCTCGCGATACTTCTCAAGCGTCGCGGGGTCGATGACGGCGCGGGGGTCGCAGGGGCAGACCCAGTCGGCGCAGAGGCAGAAGACGAAGATGACGCCCAAGGCGATCAGCGCGAAGAACGCGCGGCGGATGCGGCAGAAGGCGCGCAAACGCTTGAGGGTCAACGGGGAGATGAAGCGCGTGAGGGACATCGATGCCTATTTCCTCGTGAAGTCGATCCGTGGGTCGATCAACATGTAAAGCACGTCCGAGATGAGGTTGCCGACGAGTTGGAAGCTCGCCGTCAGCGCGAGGAGCGCGAGGAAGACGGCGTAGTCGCGGCCGATCAGCGCGTCCCACGAAAGCCGCCCCATGCCGGGGATCTCGAAGATGGTCTCGATGATGATCGAGCCCGCGAAGAGCAGCGAGATCATGGGCCCCAAGCCCGTCGCGATGGGGATGAGCGCGTTGCGGAAGGCGTGGCACCAGATCGCGCGGCGGCGCGTCGCGCCCTTGGCGATGACCGTGCGCACGTAGTCGGCGGAGATTTGGTCGAGGAGCGAGTTCTTCATGAGCAGCGTCAGCATCGCGAAGGAGCCGGCGACGTAGCAGGCGACGGGCAACGCCATGTGCCACACGCGGTCGAGAAGCCCCGTCAGGAAGGACGGCTCGAAGTCGAAGTCGCTCGACACGCCCCCCAGCGGGAAAATGTCCCACAGCCCCTCGACCGTGCCGCAGAGGAACATCTTGAGGATCATCGCCAGCGCGAACGACGGGATCGCGTAGGCCATGAAGACGAGGACGGAGGACACCGCGTCGAACATCTGCCGGTGGTGGAGCGCCTTGGCGATTCCCAAGGGCACGCAGACGAGGTAGGTGAGGACGAACGACGTGAGGCCAAACCAGAGCGAGACGGGGATGCGCGAGCGGATGAGCTCCCACGCCGTCTTGTTCGGGTAGTCGTAGGACGGCAGGAGCATCCCCATGCGGTTGACGACGAGCCAGTCCCAATACTGTTGGTAGATGGGCTTGTCGAAGCCGAACTGCGCCTCCAGCTGCTTCTTATACTCCTCCGTCACCTGCGCGACGCTCGCGCCGCCCGCGCTCTCGCCCGCGCCGCCGCCCGCCGAGGCGAGACCCTTCATGCGCATCATGCGGATCTCGACGGGCCCGCCGGGGAGGAAGCGCGTCAGGGCAAAGCAGACAATCGTAATGCCGAGAAAGGTCGGAATCACGAGAAGCAGTCGCCGTGTCAGATACGCCAAACGATCCATAAAAGGGTATTATACCATATATCAAATCGGCTTTTCGACGGAAAAGCGCGAATGCGAGTGGACGTGGCAGATGGCGAGACCCAAGGCGTCCGCCGCGTCGTTCTGCGGAAGCGCGTCGAGCGCGAGGAGCGTCTTGACCATGCGCTGAACCTGACCCTTGTCCGCGAGGCCGTTGCCGCAGATCGCCTTTTTCATGCGGCGCGGCTCGTATTCGTAGACGGGAATCCCGGCCTTGGCCGCGACGCAGAGGACGGCGCCACGCGCCTCGCCGAGGACGAGCATCGTCCCCGCGTTCTTGCCGTAGATGACAGACTCAATCGAGAGGACGTCGGGCTGGAACGTCTCGACGAGTTCCGCGACCTTCGCGTCAATCGCCTTGAGGCAGGCGGTCAGCGGGAGCGACGGCGCGTTCTTGACGCAACCGCACGCGAGGCAGCGCAACGAGGAGCCGCTCGCCTCCAAAACGCCGTAGCCCGTCGACCGCAGGGACGTGTCGATGCCCAAGACGGTCATCGGGCGAACTTCCTGTTGGCGCCGGCGATGACGATGGCGACCTCGCCCTTGACGGGGGCGGCCGCGAACGAGGCCGCGAGGTCGGCGAGGTAGCCGCGCTCGACGCGCTCGTGGACTTTCGTCATCTCGACGCAGACGGCGGCCTCGCGGTCGCCGAGCGCGTCAAGCGCGGCCGCGAGCGTCGCGGCGACGCGGTAGGGGGACTCGTAGAAAACGAGCGTGTGCTCCTTGTCCGCGTCCTCGCGAAACCAGTTCCGGAGCGCCTGGGGGCCACGCGGCGGAAAGCCTCGGAAGGTGAAGGACGAGGTGGGCAACGCGCTCAAAAGAAGCGCGTTCAAGACGGCGCTCGCGCCGGGGATGACTTCGTAGGGAAGCCCCCGCTGGGCGCAGGCGCGGAGGAGGCGGTAGCCGGGGTCGGACACGCCGGGGTAGCCGCCGTCCGAGCAGAGGGCGACGTCGCGCCCCTCGGCGAGGAGGTCGCACACGCGCTCGGTCACGCGCTCCTCGTTGCCTTGGCGGTAGGAGAGGAAGATCTTGGGGCGCGGCACGCCGACGTGCGTGAGCAACGCCCACGTCCGGCGCGTGTCCTCGCACGCGACGGCCTCCGCGCCCTTCAGGGCGGCGAGCGCGCGCGGCGAGAGGTCGCCGAGGTTGCCGATGGGCGTCGCGACGACGTGGAGCATCAAAGACCCTTCGTCAGTTCCCACGTCTTCGCGAGCATGCGCGGGATGTGGAAGGGGCCCTTGAAGATGTTGCCCTTGGCCGGCTGCGCGACCGTGCCGTCGCGGTGCAGGTAGCCGAACCACTCCGGGAACTTCCGATCCTTCAGGTGCGTCCACGCCCACTCGTTCGCGAGGCGGTGCATCTTCTCGTATTTCGCCTGACCCGTCAAGCGGTAGGCGTAGGCCGAGGCGATGATCGTCTCGCACTGCGGCCACCAGAACTTCATGTCCTGCTCGTAGCTCTGCGGCGGGAGGTTGCGGCAGTCCTTGAAGGAGATGATGCCGCCGAACTTCTTGTCCCAGCCCCACGCCCACGACCAGTCGAGGATCTTGAGCGCGATCTCGCGGAGCGCCGCGTCCTGACGCGCCTCGGCGACGTCCATGAGGAACCAGCTCGTCTCGATGGCGTGGCCGGGGTTGATGACGCGCCCGGAAAGCGTGTCGATGAACTCGCCATTGGGGCCCACCATCTCCAAGACGGCCTTGAACTCGGGGTGGATGAAGAACTTGACGAGTTTCTCGATGGACTCCGTGATCTGGCGGTCGAGGACGGGATCGTCCGAGACTTGCTTGACGACGTTCGCGACGTTGATGAGGATCATCGTGAGGGAATGGCCCTGCGCCTGCAACGCCTCCTCATACTTCGAGGGCATCCACTTCTTCGGGTTCGCCATGAAGGTGCGGATGCGCTTGAAGAGCGCGACGGCCTTTTTCGCCCACGCGGCATCGCCCGACGCGAGCGCGTATTCGGCGTAGGCCATCGCGGCGAAACATTCCGAAAAGACATACCGCCGGCGGCGGAGGCCGACGCCCTCCGACGTCACCTCGAAGTAGGCGCGTCCCGTGCGGTCGAAGCAGTGCTTCTCCAAGAACTCGCAGCAGCTCTTCGAGGCCGCGAGGAACGACTTGTCCTTCTTGACGTGGTTGAACGCATAGGCGCACATCCAGCCGAAGCGTCCCTGAAACCAAACGGACTTCGTCGAGTCCATCAGCGTCCCGTCGCGGTCAAGGCACGTCCACACGCCGCCGTTCTTCCGATCCCAGCCGTGTTTGAGCCAGAACGGCATGATGTTCTCCAAGAGCTCGCGCTTGTATGTCTCGTGCCACTTTTGCCAATAGGTCGCTTTCATCGTTT
>CAVEND010000051.1:0-7092 GCA_963616865.1 Faecalibacterium prausnitzii
GCGGCCTCGCGGCGCGCGACCTCCCCGGCTGGATCGAGAAGGGCAAGAAGATGCCCGGCGACATGGGCGCCGTCTCCCGCAAGGCGGTCGGCCTCGAGATCGTCCAGATCCGCCCCGAGGACAACGCGCTGCTCGTCAAGGGTTCGGTCCCCGGGCCCCGCAACGGCGTCCTGTTCATTCGCAAGTCCCTGAAGAACAACATCAAGAAAGGGGCCAAGTAAGCCATGCAACGGATAGAAGTCACGTTTGACGAGGCGGCCCTGACGCTCGACAAGGGCGCGCAGGCGGTCAAGGACGCGGTCACGGCCATCCGCAACGCGATGCGCGCCGGCACGGCCTCCACGAAGGGCAAGGGCGAGGTCGCCGGCTCGAACAAGAAGCCGTGGAAGCAGAAGGGCACGGGCAACGCCCGCGCCGGCTTCCGCCAGTCGCCCGTGTGGCGCGGCGGCGGCGTCGCGCACGGCCCGAAGCCCCGCTCCTACGAGCAGAAGCTCAACAAGAAGGTTTGGAAGCTCGCGTTCGCGCGCGCCTTCTCCGACAAACTCAAGGCGGGCGACGTCATCGTCCTCGACGAGTTCAAGTTCGAGGCGCCCAAGACGAAGCTGATGGCCGCGCTCCTCAAGGATCTCGGCGTCGACCGCACGGCGTGCATCGTCCAGAAGGACGTGGACGAGACCGTGCTGCTCGTCATGTCGAACCTGCCGAGGGTCGATTACGCGACGGCGCAGGGCCTCGACGTCTACACGCTGATGGCGAACCGGAAGCTCGTCTGCGACAAGGCCGGCTTCGACGCGCTCATGGCCCGCATCGCCAAGTAAAAGGAGGCTGTCATGACGAAACAAGAATTGAACGAAAAGACGGCTGGCGTCATCGAGAACGTCCTGATCACGGAAAAGGGCTCGATCCTCTCGGCGGACAACCGCTTCCTCCTGAAGGTCGCCCGCGACGCGCGCAAGCCGAAGATCGCCGCCGAGGTCGAGAAGGCGTTCGGCGTCCACGTCCTCGCGGTCAACACGATCAACATGAAGGGCGCGGTGAAGCAGATCCGCGGCACGCGCCTGACGCGGCGCGAATCCGACTGGAAGAAGGCGGTCGTGACCGTCAAACCCGGCGAGCGCATCGAACTTGCGTAAGGAGAACTATGGCACTTAAAACATACAAGGCCCGTTCGTGCGGCATGCGCTTCCGCGCCTCCGCGTCGTTCGAGGAGATCACCGAAAAGAAGCCGGTCAAGCGCCTGACGGAGGCCCTCCGCAAGAAGGCGGGCCGCAACAACCAGGGCCGCATCACGTGCCGCCACCACGGCGGCGGCGTGAAGCAGCGCATCCGCCTCGTCGACTTCAAGCGCAACAAGTTCGGCGTCGAGGCCGTCGTCAAGGAGATCGCCTACGACCCGACGCGCAGCGCCTACCTCGCGCTCATCGAATACGCCGACAAGACGCTGTCCTACATCCTCGCCCCCGACGGCTTGAAGCAGGGCATGAAGGTCATGAACGGCCCGCAGGCCGAGGCGACGGTCGGCAACTGCCTGCCGCTCGCGCAGATCCCGCTCGGGCTCTTCGTCCACGCCATCGAGCTCGTCCCGGGCCAGGGCGCGAAGGTCGGCCGCTCGGCCGGCAACGCCTGCCAGATCATGGCGCGCGACGGCAAGGTCGTCACGCTGAAGATGCCCTCCGGCGAAATCCGGATGTTCGACGGCCGCTGCCTCGCCACGGTCGGCACGGTCGGCAACAAGGACTGGGGCTCGGTCAAGCTCGGCAAGGCCGGCCGCAAGCGCTACCTCGGCATCCGCCCGACGGTGCGCGGCGTCGCGATGAACCCGGTCGACCACCCGATGGGCGGCGGCGAGGGCCGCACGTCCGGCGGCAGCCATCCGCGCTCGCCGTGGGGCAAGCTCGCCAAGGGCGGCAAGACGCGCCCGAAGCACAAGGCGTCGAACAAGGTCATTGTCAAGAGGAGGAAATAATCCATGAGTCGTTCTCTCAAAAAGGGACCTTATGTCGAGGAGAGCCTCCTCCGCAAGGTCGAGAAGATGCAGGCGGGCGGCAAGAAGCAGCCCATCAAGACGTGGAGCCGCCGGTCGATGGTGCTGCCCGACTTCGTCGGCCTCACCTTCGCCATCCACAACGGCCACCAGCACATGCCCGTGTTCATCACGGAGAACATGGTCGGACACCGCCTCGGCGAGTTCGCGCCGACGCGGACGTTCAAGGGCCACGGCAACACGGAAAAGAAATAAGGGGATAGACGATGGAGATTCTTGCCATTACCCGCAACCAGCGCATGAGCGCGTTCAAGGGGCGTCCCTTGTGCCGCGCGTGCCAGGGGCAGAAGGCCGTGGACGCGCTGAAGCTCGTCGAGTTCTCGCCGAAGAAGGCGGCCGTGATCATCAAGAAGACGATCGCGAGCGCGATGGCGAACGCGACGCACAACCACGGCGTCACGGACGCGTCGGGACTTTACGTCAAGCTTTGCGTGCTCGACGAGGGCGCGCGCCTGCGCCGCTTCTGGCCGACGGCCCGCGGCTCGGCGCACCCGATCGCGCGCCGGCTGTGCCACTGCAAGGTCGTGTTGACGGACGAGGCCCCCAAGGCCAAGAAGGAGGCGAAGTAACATGGGTCAGAAGGTTAATCCGATCGGTTTCCGCGTCGGCGTCAACCACGCCTGGGGCAGCCGCTGGTTCGCGCCCAAGAAGACGTTCGGCGCCTATCTCGTCGAGGATCAGAAGATCCGCGAGGCGTGCAAGAAGCGCCTCGCCGAGGCGGGTCTCTCGAAGATCGAGATCGAGCGCTACGCCAACCGCGTGCGCGTCACGCTCCTGAGCGCGCGCCCCGGCGTCATCATCGGACGCAAGGGCGGCGACGTCGAGGCGATGCGCGCCGACCTTGAGAAGATGACGAAGAAGGAGGTCTACCTCGAGATCCGCGAGGTGAACGGGCCCGACGCGGACGCGCAGCTCGTCGCCGAGTCGATCGCCCAGCAGCTCGAGCGGCGCATCATGCTCAAGCGCGCGATGAAGCGCGCGATCAAGGTCGCCATGGACATGGGCGTCGAGGGCATCAAGGTCAAGGCGGGCGGCCGCATCAACGGCGCGGAGATCGCGCGCGTCGAGTGGTCCCGCGAGGGCAAGGTGCCGCTGCACACGCTCCGCGCCAACATCGACTACGGCTTCGCCGAGGCCAACACCACCGCCGGCAAGATCGGCATCAAGGTGTGGATCTGCAAGAAAGATGGTTTTCAGGCTCGCCCGTCCCGCAACGACCGTCGCGACGGCCGCCGCGAGCGTGGTGACCGCAAGGAAGGGAAATAAGCCATGCCTTTGATGCCAAAGAGAGTCAAGTTCCGCAAGGTCTCGAAAGGGAACCGCGCGGGCTACGCGACGTCGGGGACGGAGCTCGCCTACGGCGAGTTCGGCCTGAAGGCGCTCACGCGCGGCCTCCTCACGGCCACGCAGATCGAGGCCTGCCGCGTCGCCATCAACCGCGAGATGAAGCGCAAGGGGAAGCTGTGGATCCGCGTCTTCCCCGACAAGCCCGTCACGCGCAAGCCGATTGAAGTCCGCATGGGCGGGGGCAAGGGCAACCCGGAGTTCTGGGCGGCCGTCATCCTCCCCGGCAAAATGCTCTTCGAGGTCGGTGGCGTGAGCGAGGAGGTCGCCAAGGAGTGCCTCCGCCTCGCGGCGACCAAGATCGGCATTCACACGAAGTTCATCACCCGCGCAGGAGTCAAGATCTAATGAGCACGGAAAACACCAATCGCGGCGCGCGCAAGGTCCGCAAGGGCGTCGTCGTCTCGAAGTCAGGCGCGAAGACGGTCAAGGTGGCCGTCTCCTATCGCGAGCGCCATCCGGTTTACGGCAAAATCATCACGCGCACGAAGAACTTCCAGGCGCATGACGAGGCCGACACGGCCAAGGTCGGCGACAACGTCACCATCATGGAAACGAGGCCGCTGAGCGCGACGAAGCGCTGGCGCATCGTCAAGTAAGGGAGGAGTCGACCATGTTGCAGGAACTCTCAAATCTCGTCGTCGCCGACAACACGGGGGCGAAGCGCGCGATGTGCTTCCGCATCCTGAAGCAGCGCAAGGAATACGCGCACCTGGGCGACGTCATCCGCGTGGCGATCAAGGAGGCCTCGCCGACGTCCTCGATCAAGAAGGGCTCGGTCGCGACGGCCGTCATCGTGCGGACGGGCAACCCCATCCGCCGCGCCGACGGCTCGACGGTCCACTTCGACCAGAACGCCTGCGTCCTCGTGGATTCCAAGCTGAACCCGATCGGGACGCGCGTGTTCGGGCCGGTCGCCCGCGAACTCCGCGACAAGAACTACATGAAGATCCTCTCGATGGCCCCGGAAGTGGTCTGAAAGAGTCTGGAGGAGAACACCATGTCATTGGCAAGAATCAAGAAGAACGACACCGTGATCGTCACGAGCGGCAACGACGCGGGCAAGACGGGCATCGTCAAGCAGGTCTTCCCCAAGGACGGCACGGCCGTCGTGACGGGGTTGAACGTGCACAAGAAGGCGATGCGCCGCACGGAGCAGCACCCCGGCGGGCTCATCGACATCGAACTGCCCATCCGCCTGTGCAAGCTCATGCCCTACGACCCCGAGAAGAAGGCCGGCACGCGCGTGAAGGCGCAGACGACCGACGGGAAGAAGACGCGCGTGTCCGTCAAGAGCGGCAAGGCCCTTTAAGGAGAAGGAGCGAACACTATGGCAAGACTCAAGGATGAATACGTGAGCCGCATGGTTCCCGAGCTCGAGAAGAAACTCGGCACGACGAACCCCATGCTCGTCCCGCGCCTTCAGAAAATCGTCATCAACATGGCCTTCGGCATCGTCACGAAGGACGAGCAGAAGACGCTCGTCGACGACTTCGCGGCGATCACGGGCCAGAAGCCCATGCTCTGCAAGGCGAAGAAGTCGATCTCGAACTTCAAGCTGCGCGAGGGCATGGTCATCGGCGCGAAGGTCACGCTGCGCGGCGAGCGCATGTGGGAGTTCGCCGACCGGCTCATCTCGGCCGCGTTGCCGCGCATCCGCGACTTCCGCGGGGTGCCGAACCGCGGCTTCGACGAGGCGGGCAACTACACGCTCGGCGTCAAGGAGCACACGATCTTCCCGGAGCTCGTGGACTCGTCGGCGCACTCGGGCATGGACATCACGTTCGTCACGTCATCAACCGACAAGAAGGCCTGCCGTGAGCTTTTGACCGCCATGGGCATGCCGTTCGCGGGGAGGAACTAATTATGGCTAAACAGTGTCTGATCGAAAAGCAGAAGAGGGCGCCGAAGTTCAAGGTTCGCGCCTACAACCGCTGCCAGCGTTGCGGCCGCCGCCACGCCTACCTCCGCAAGTTCGGCGTGTGCCGCCTCTGCTTCCGCGAACTCGCGGTCGCGGGGCTGATCCCCGGCGTCACCAAGGCCTCGTGGTAACCTCAAGGAAAGGAATCACACCAACATGACTATCGATCCCATTTCCGACATGCTCACGACGATCCGCAACGGCTTGAAGGCTCGCCTTTACGCCGTCGAGACGCCGGCGAGCCGTCTCAAGGCGGAGATCGCCCGCGTCATGAAGGAGGCGGGCTACATCGCCGACTTCGTGACGACGACCGGGTTCCCGAAGAAGCTGGTCATCACGCTGAAGTATTCGCAGAGGGCCCAGCCCGCGATCACGGAGATCAAGCGCGTCTCGCGCCCCGGCCTGCGCCACTACGCGGCGTGCGCCAAGATCCCCTCGATCCTCGACGGCATGGGTCTCGTCGTCCTCTCGACGTCCAAGGGCGTCATGTCGGGCGCCGAGGCGAAGAAGGCGAAGCTGGGCGGCGAAATCATCTGCACGGTCGCATAAGGTTAGGAGTGTCAAACAATGTCTCGAATCGGTAAAGAACCCGTCAAGCTCGCCGAGGGCGTCACCGCCACGGTCGAGGGACAGAAGGTGACGGTCAAGGGCGCGCTCGGCGAACTCGCCTACACGATGCACGAGGGCATCACGGCCAAGGTCGAAAACGGCGCGGTTCTCGTCTCGTGCGCGGACGACGCGTCGCTCGGCAACTTCCACGGTCTCGCCCGCGCGCTCATCCACAACATGGTCGTCGGCGTGTCGGCGGGCTACCAGAAGCAGCTCGCCATCGAGGGCACCGGCTTCAAGGCCGTCCTGAAGGGGCAGGAGGTCGCGCTCTCGCTCGGCTTCGCGTCCCCGAAGGTCTACGCGATTCCCGCCGGGATCACGGTGACCGTCGAGAACGACGGCCTCCAGGTCACGATCAAGGGCGTCGACAAGCAGGCCGTCGGCGAGGCCGCCGCCCGCATCCGTTCGTATTATCCCGCCGAGCCCTACAAGGGCAAGGGCATCCGCTATGTCGGCGAGCACATCCGCCGCAAGCAGGGCAAGAAGGTCGCCTAACGGCACGGCGTAGAAGGAGGGAAATCCCATGTTCAATCGCAAAGTTCAACGTCAGAAGAGGCATCTCCGCCTCCGCCAGCGCATCGTCGGCACGGCGGCGCGGCCGCGCCTGTCGATCTGCGTGTCCAACAAGCACATGTATGTCCAGTTCATCGACGACGACGCGGGTCGGACGCTCGCGCAGGCGAACTCGCTGAAGGACGCGCACGCGAACCTCGCCACGGCGAAGACGCTTGGCGCGGCGGCGGCCGAGGCGGCGAAGGCGGCGGGCATCTCGCTCGTCGTCGTGGATCGCGGCGGGCGCAAGTTCGCCGGGCGCGTCGCGGCCATCGTGGACGCGATGGTCGCCGGCGGTGTCGCCATCTCGACGAAAAAGGAGGAGAAGTAAGCCATGGCATTCAATCGTGACAAGCGCGCGGATCAGGCGGAAGACGCTCTCGACGAGCACACCGTCTTCATCAACCGTTGCGCCAAGACAGTCAAGGGCGGCCGCCGCATGAGCTTCTCGGCCGTCATCGTCGTCGGCGACAAGGACGGCAAGGTCGGCGTCGGCTTCGGCAAGGCGAACGAGGTCGCCGACGCCATCCGCAAGGGCGGCGAGGCGGCGCGCAAGAACATGCGCTCGGTCGTCATGAAGGGCAAGACCATCCCGCACGACGTCACCGGCGTCTGCGACGGC
>CAVEND010000052.1:0-7066 GCA_963616865.1 Faecalibacterium prausnitzii
CGCCACTTCTACGGCGCGAAAGCAACGCCGGGCGCGTATCGCAAGTTGACGGGTTTGGAGAATTTCGACAAGGTCATCGAGATTGACCAGTCGCCCATCGGACGGACGCCGCGCTCCAATCCCGCCACCTACGTCGGCTTCTTCTCGGAGATCCGCGAGCTCTTCTCGAAGACCGAGGCCGCCCGCGCGCGCGGCTACACGGCGGGACGCTTCTCGTTCAACGTGAAGGGCGGGCGGTGCGAGGTCTGCGGCGGCGACGGCGTTCAGAAGCTGGAGATGAGTTTCCTCCCCGATGTCTACGTCACGTGCGAGCAGTGCGGCGGCTCGCGCTACAACGCGGAGACGCTGGAGGTTCGCTACGGCGGCAAGTCCATCGCGGACGTTCTCGACATGACGGTTTCGGAGGCGTGTCGCTTCTTCGCGAAAGTCCCGTCGCTCGCCCGGAAGATGCAGACGCTTGAAGAGGTGGGCTTGGGCTACATCGGCCTCGGTCAGGCGGCGACGACGCTCTCCGGCGGCGAGGCGCAGCGGATCAAACTCGCGACGGAACTCTCGCGCCGCTCGACGGGGAAGACGCTCTATCTTCTCGACGAGCCGACGACGGGGCTACATTTCGACGATGTGGCGAAACTCGTCCGCCTCCTCCTGCGGTTGCGCGACCAAGGCAACACGATTCTCATCATCGAGCACAACCTCGACGTCATCCGCGCCGCCGACTGGATCATCGACTTGGGCCCCGGCGGTGGCGACCGTGGCGGCGAACTCATCTACGAAGGGCCGCTCGCGGGGCTGAAATCCGCCGCCCGCTCCGCGACGGCAAAGTTCGTATGAGCGAAAAGCGCGAGATCCTTCTCGTCGATGACGAGCGGACGCTGTTGACGACGCTCGCCGCGCGTTTGGAGAGCGCGGGCTATCTCGTGCGGACGGCGCCCGACGGCGAGGCGGCCTTGAACCTCTATCGCGCACGCCGCCCCGATCTCGTCCTCACCGACGTGATGATGCCGCGCCTTGATGGACTGGCTCTCTTGAAAGCGATCCGCGCCACCGACGACGCAACGCCAATTATTTTTTTGACCGCCTACGCGGCGGAGGCGGACGAACTCAAATCGCTTCAGCTGGGCGCGGACGACTATTTGGAAAAGACGCTTTCCGACTCGCTCCTCTTGGCGCGGATCGCGGCCACGTTGCGCCGCGCGCGTCCGTCCGCCGCCGACGCGGAGGAGGGCTTCGCGTTCGCCGCGTGGCGCGTTTCCCCAAAGGGGTTTTCCATGCGCGGCGAATCGGGCGCGACCGTCGCGCTCACCGACCGCGAACTCGCGCTCCTCAAAGTTTTCGCCGCGCACTCCGGCGAGGCGTTGAGCCGCGCATTCTTGCTGGATCGGATTTGGGGGCGCGGGGCGGACGTCGCGGACGGATCGCTCAGCGTCGCCATCCGCGCCCTGCGCGAGAAGTTGGGCGCGTCCGCGTCCGCCTTGGCCACCGTCCACGGCCTGGGCTATGTCTATCGACCTTGAACGGAGAAGAAGAGCATGGCCAAATTGTTCATCATCGACCTGATGCCGTTCCTCTACCGAGGGCATTTCGCCTTTCTGCGGACGCCGCGCTTGACGACGTCGGGCGTGAACACGTCGGCGTTGCTGGGGCTCGTCAACGGACTCAAACTCATCTTGAAAACCGAGGCGCCCACGCACGTGGTGCTGGCGATGGATCCCCAAGGGCCCACGTTCCGCCACGAACTCTACCCCGCCTACAAGGCGCAGCGCGAGAAGATGCCGGAGGACATCGCGCTCGCCATCGACCAGGCCTTCGAGGTCGCCGACGCGCTCCAAATCCCCGTCATCCGCGTCGAGGGCTTCGAGGCCGACGACGTGATGGGGACGTTGGCCGTCAAGGGCAAGGCGGCGGGCTTCGAGGTCTTCGTCGCGACGCCCGACAAGGACGCGGCGCAGCTCGTCGAGTCGGGCATTTCGCTCTACCGCCCCTCCCACGCCGGCGACGCGGCGGAAGTCTACGACGAGAAGAAAGTCTGCGACACGTGGCAGCTCGCCTCGCCGAAACAGATGATCGACTACCTCGCGCTCGCGGGCGACTCGGCGGACAACATCCCCGGCATTCGCGGCGTGGGCGAAAAGACGGCGACGCAGCTCTTGGCCGCGTATGGGTCGGTCGAGGGCGTGTTGGAACATCAATCGGAACTCAAAGGGAAACTCGCGGAGAAGGTCGCGGCGGGCGCGGCGGACGCGCGACTTTCCAAGCGTCTCACGGCCATCCGCACGGACGTTCCCATCGAGCCTGACTGGGAAGCGTATCGACGGAAAGACGTTGACCGCGAGAAAGTCTCGGCCGTCTGCTTCAAGTATGAACTCAACCGCCTCGCCAAGGATCTCTTGGGCGAAGAGGGGGCTCTCGCCGCGACCCAAGCGTCGCCGCTCTCGTCGCTCGCGGACGTGCCGCACGACTACCGCTTCGTCGCGACGGAGGACGAGGCGCTCGCGCTCCTCGATGAATTGCGGACGTTTGACCGCATCGCGTTCGACATCGAGACGACGGCGGCCGACGCGCGGTCGAGCGCGGTCGACGCGAAGACGTGCCGGCTCCTCGGTTTCTCGTTCGCCGTCGCCAAGGGGCGGGCGTGGTATGTGGACGGCTCTCTCATCGACGTTTTCCGGCCGCTCTTCGCCGACCCCAACAAAACATTCGTCGGCCACAACGTCAAGTTCGACCGCACCGTCCTTCTGCGCCACGGCATCGGCTTCGCGAGCGTCCCGCACGACACGATGCTCGCGCACTACTGCCTCGACGCTTCGGCGCGGCATGGCTTGAAGGAACTCTCGGAACGCTTCCTCAACTACCGCATGATCCACTTCGAGGAAGTGGCGCGTCCGCTCGCCGAGGGGTCGAAGGAGTTGACGCTCGCGGGGCAGGACATGACCCAAGTCCGCGACTACGCCGCCGAGGACGCGGACATCACCCTCCAACTCGACGACGCGCTGCGCGAGAGAGCGCTCGACCTCTCCCGCGAGGCGCAGAAGGGTCTCGCCAATCCCGTTCTCGCGCTCTCGGATGTCGAGGAGAAACTCGTCAAGATCCTCATCGACATGGAGCGCGAGGGCGTGCGCATCGACACGGAGGCGTTGAAAAACGAAAGCCGCGCGCTCGACCGTGAAATCCTCGCGCTCTCGCAGACGATCCGTTCCCACGCGGAGCCGGGCTTCAACCCCGACAGCCCCAAGCAACTGGGGCAGCTCCTCTTCGAGCGGCTGGGACTTCCCGGCGGCAAGAAGACCGCGAGCGGCCAGTTCTCGACGGACGAGAAGACGCTCTCGAAACTCGTCTCGGCGCACCCGATCATCCCGGCGATTCTCGACTACCGGGCGTGCGCGAAGTTGAAGTCCACCTACGTCGACAAGCTGCCGACGCTCGTGGACGGCGCGTCCCGCGTCCACACGACTTACGCGCAGGCGTTCACGGAGACGGGGCGGCTCTCGTCGTCCGACCCGAACCTCCAGAACATCCCCATCCGCACTGTGCGCGGCAAGCGCATCCGCCGCGCGTTCGTCGCCCGCGACGAAAATCACCGGCTCGTCTCCGCCGACTATTCGCAGATCGAGCTGCGGCTGATGGCGGCCTTCTCCGGCGACGAGGCGTTGTGCGAGGCGTTCCGCCAAGGCGCGGACATCCACCGCGAGACGGCCGCGCGTGTTTACGGCGTCATGAGCCCGCTCGTCACGGACGAGCAACGCGCCGCCTGCAAGATGGTGAACTTCGGCATCATCTACGGGATCTCGCCGTTCGGGCTGTCCCAGCGGCTGAAGGTCTCGCGGTCGGAGGCGTCGCGCCTCATCGAGACGTATTTCAAACTCTATCCGCGTGTGCGCGAGTATATGCAGGAGTCCATCGAGAAGGCGCGGAAGAGCGGCTACGCCGAGACGATGCTTGGGCGGCGGCGTCTTCTCCGCGACCTCTCGTCCCGCAACGCGACGGTGCGGCAGGCGGCGGAGCGCGACGCGATCAACACGCCCATCCAGGGGAGCGCGGCCGACCTCATCAAGATCGCGATGGTGCGCGTCGCCGCCGCGTTCCGCGAGGAGGCGCTCGCCGCGAAGATGGTTTTGCAGATTCACGACGAACTCGTCTTCGACGTGCCGACGGCCGAGGTGCCGCGTGTGTGCGAGATCGTCCGCCGCGAGATGGTCGGGGCCTATCCCTTGGCCGTTCCGCTCGACGTGGGCCTTGGCGTGGGGGAGAACTGGCTCGATGCGCACTGAAGCCGCGTGTTCGCAAAAGGCGTTGAAGATGT
Organism: Faecalibacterium prausnitzii; assembly: GCA_963616865.1. GTDB lineage: Bacteria > Verrucomicrobiota > Kiritimatiellia > RFP12 > UBA1067 > UBA1067. The sequence goes on from CAVEND010000052.1 coordinate 4,301, forward strand.
CGGCGCGGGCGCGGTATGCGTTGCGCGTCATCCTCGACGTCGCCCTGCACGAGCGCGACGCGAGGCCACGCGCGGGCGCGGCGATTGCGCGGGACGAGAACCTCTCGCCGAAGTTCCTCTCGCGCATCGTCATTCCGCTGCGCGAGAGGGGGCTTCTCCGCTCGGTGCGCGGCGCGGGCGGCGGCTTTCGGCTGGCGCGGAGCGCGGAGGACATCACGCTCTTGGAGATCGTCGAGACGATGCAGGGCCCTTTGGCGATCCTTGACTGCCTCTCCCCAAACGCCGCCTGCCCCCGCTTGGCGACGTGCCTCGCCCGCCGCGTTTGGAGCGATGTCAACGTCGCCTTCGCCCGCGCCCTCGCGCAAGTCTCCGTCGCCGCCATCCTCCGCAAAACGGCGCAAACCCCCAGCCCCCTCGACTTCTGTATTTGACAATTCACAAGGGAGACAGTGAAATGAAAGTATCACGACGCGAATTTTTCGGGCTTTTGGGAGCGGGGGCTGCGACGGCGGCTCTCCCGGGGTGTGCCTGCCCGCCGCCGCGCGGCGGCTCGGCGAAGATTGCCCTCCAGCTCTACTCGATCCGGACGTTCATCGGCGGCCGGAAGGACGATCAGGGTAATGTCCTCGTGCCTGCCGCCGGGCTTGACCAGACGCTTGAGACCTTGAGCGCCATCGGCTTCGAGGGCGTTGAGTTCGCGGGGGGCGGCTACTACCAGTATCGTGACGACCCCAAGGGGCTTCGTCGCGCGCTTGCGAACGCGGGGCTTCGCGCGTGCGGCACCCACATGAGCACACAGGGCTTCGGCCTTGACACGAAGACGTGGGCTTACGACCCCGAGACGCTGAAGAGGACGTGTGCCTTCAACCTGGCCTATGGCAACGCCCTGCTCATTTGCCCCGGCGGCGGCAACATCCCTCCGGGCGCCTCGTGGTCGCTCGGCCAAAGCGACGAGGTCTTCACGCCGTCGGCGGCGACGGACGAGTGGGTCAAGAAGTTGGTCGACGCCTACAACGGAATCGCGAGCGACGCGGCGAAGTGCGGCTGCCGGATTGGCTTCCACAACCACACGTGGGAGCACGCCGTCAAGATGACGGACGGCTCGTCGTTCTGGGACTTCTTCCTCTCGAACACCGATCCGGCCGTTTGCATGGAGCAGGATGTCGGCTGGGCGACGTGCGCGGGCGTCGACCCGTGTGCGCAGTATGCGAAGTATCCGCACCGCTCCCCGACGCTTCACGCGAAGGAGAACGGCATGGGCCCGGGCGTCACGCGGTTCGACGGCATTCTTGGACGGCCGGGCGAGCCGGGTGCGCAACCCGTCGCGTGGGACGCCCTCGTCAAGGCGGCGGCGAAGGATGGCGTCGAGTGGTTCGTCATCGAGTGCGAGCGGCACTTCGACGACCTCTCGGCCGTCCTGCCGTCGTATGACTTCCTGCGGCGGAAGATCTGAATCTTCGAGAAAAGCCGCCATCCCAAGGCGGGCGAGCGCCGTCAAGCGGATTGCGACGTCAATTGCCGACCGGAATTTTCAGCACCTCGGCGTAGAACCGCTTCGTGAACTCATAGGAGGAACTGGGAAGGAGATGATGCGCGTCGCGGAACTGCTCGTCCGGACACGCCAAGCGGAAGTCGAAATACTCCACGCCGAGTGCACGAACGCGCACGGCGAAATCCGTGACCAAAGCCCACCTGTCCGGGCTTGTCCGCGCGTCGGCGTCGCTTGCAAGAGGCGAGGCGAAGAGGATGAGCCGCACGCCGCGCCGGTCGCACCGCGCCTTCATGTCGCGGATCATGTCAAGGACACTCGCCTGCCAGTTGTGAGGATACTCGTCGGACGCAATGTCAGCCAGTTGAAAGGGGCGGGCGCTCGCGTCCTTCGGCTTCTGGAAATTCGCCATTTCCTCCGCTCGCCGCGTCGCCCAGTTCTGCACTTCCGGCGGCGGCGTCTCGCGAAAGCCGAATTCTCTGCTGGGATGCGTCAAAACGGTGCGCAACAACTCTCTCTTCGTCAAGAGCGTCCGATTCCAGTAGCGCCAGGTCAACGGGAGCATGTTGATGAAGTCCTGCGCCGCCGCCTTTCGCGAACAACAGGAGAGCGATGGCGAATCGCAGTCGACGACGCACGCTTTCACATCACCGGCGAACGCGCCGCGTCGCTCCAACTCGAGGAAGCGGAGGTAGTGGAGCATGAACCCGGTCGCCGAGTGCCAGACGACGCGGTTGCGGAACTCGGGGGCTTCCGCGAACGTGCAGCCGGTGTGCGAGTTCCCGATGAAGACGGCGACGGTCTCCGGCGGCACGGCGAACGCGGTGGCCACGTCCTTCTGCGCGAGCGCGACGCGCACGACGATGACCGCGACGTCGACGGCGAGGAGCATCCCCGCCGCCGCGATGGACTGAATGACAAACTTTCTCATGCTTTCCAACCCCATTCTTTCTCTACGTTCTCTCTGTTCTCCACGGCTAAAACACTCCGTCAGAACTGGAAGTAGATGAACGCCTGCGGCTCGGGCTTGTTCCAGAGGCCGAACGCGACGAACGCCGCGTAGACGAGCCAGCGCAGCGCCTTGCCCTGCGGCAGACGCGGCACGTCGCGTCCGCGGTTGAACCACTCGATCAGGACGAGCGGCGCGACGGCGAGCGCGACGGACGGAATCTCGCCGAGACTGACCTGACGCATCGTCCAGTCCGAGAACGAGAGCATCTTCGCGAGCCACGCCCCGGCCGTCGCGATGTCCGGCGCCCGGAAGAGCGTCCAGCCGA
>CAVEND010000053.1:0-7037 GCA_963616865.1 Faecalibacterium prausnitzii
CGTCTGTCTGAGCCTTCAGCTCCGTCTTCGTCAGCTTCACCCTCTCCATTGAGAATCTATTATAACACAAATTTCGCTCCCGCGCATAACGGATTTTATGCGACACGCCAAGCGGACGCGACTTTCACAAACGCGAGGGCGGCGGAGAAGCCGGCACCGAAGCCGGCGAGGAGCGCGTGCGGCTTGGGGCGCGACAGCGCGAGCGTCAGGGGGATCGAGCAGGAGCCGGGGTTCTTGATGTCGTCGTTCAGCGTGAGAAGCGCGTCGTCGAGTTGCAGCGATTTCGCCAACTGCCGCACCATGTAGGGATTCGCCTGATGCGGCACGAAGGAGACCCCCCCCTCGGACAGCGATGCCTTGAACGAGCGGATGAAGGACTGCACCTCCGTCGCCACGAACGAAAAGACCTTCATTCCATCCATGGCGATGGGGCCCGCCTCGGAACAGGTGAGAGATTCATCCTCATGCGAATAAAAATCGAAGAAACTTTTTTCGTCCTCCGCTGATGAGGACGAGACGACGCTCGCCGTCACCGCGTCCGAGAAGATCCCGCCCGTCGCGTGGTCGGACTTATCCACGAGCCGCGTCTGCGCGTCGCCATCGACGAGCAAAACTTTCTTGTTCAAATCCCGCGACAACGCGCCCGCCACGTAGAGCGCATACGGATAGGCACTGCACGCCATTTGGAGGTCAAAGGCCGGCGTGGACGCGGACAGACGCAGACGCGCGGCGATGCGCACGGCGAGCGAAGGGAAGCGTTCGGGGTTCGAGAACGTCGCGGCGACGACCGCCCCCACGCGCTTGTCCGCGACCTTTTCCACGGCCTCGCACGCAAGGTCGAACAGCGTCCGCCGTCCGTCGCCCAAGGCGAACGCGACCTCCTCGATCCTCACGCTCGGCGTTTCGATCATCTCAAATCGCGATGTTGTCGAGGTCGGGGATCTTGCGGCGCATCCAGTCGCGGCAGACGTCGAGGATCTCCTCGCCCGTCTTGTCCGCGCCCTGCGCGAGAGCCGTCGCGAGGTAGTCGTCGAGATCCGCGCGCGTCAGTTTGGAGAGGAGTTTCGCGACGACGGGGATGTAGGTCGCCGACATCGAGAGCAAATTGACGCCGAACGCCACCCACAAGATCCCCACGATGGGATCGGCCGCCGATTCGCCGCAGACGCTGACCGGCTTGTTGTGCTTCTTCGCCGTCTCGACGACGCGGCGCATCAACTCCAGGATGGCGGGGTTCGTCGGCTGGTAGAGGTAGGCGACGGCCTTGTTGCCGCGATCCGCCGCGAGCGTGTATTGGATGAGGTCGTTGGTCCCGATTGAGAAGAAGTCGACGTAGGGGACGAGCGCGGCGACGTTGATCGCCGCCGAGGGGACCTCGATCATCGCCCCCACGCGCATCGCCTTGTCGTAGGCGACGCCCTCGTCGTCGAGCTCGCGCCGCACCTCGCTCAAGATCGCCGCGCACGAGCGCAGCTCCTCCACGCAGGAGATCATCGGATAGAGGAGGTTGATCCGCCCGTGCGCCGACGCGCGGAGGATCGCCCGCAGCTGCGACTTGAAGACGGCCGGGTTGGAGAGGAGGTAGCGGATGGAGCGGTTTCCCAAAAACGGGTTCGCCTCGCTCTGGCGCGTGTTCGCGAGCTGCGAGATGCCGCGCACGAGTTTGTCGCCGCCGATGTCGAGGACGCGGATCGTCACGCTCCCCGTTTCGGACAGCGTCGCGGCGAACTCGGCGACTTCGCGGTAAGCCTTGAACTGCTCCTCCTCGGACGGCTCGCCCTGCTCGTTGAGCCAGAGGTATTCGCTGCGGTAAAGCCCGACGCCGCGCGCGCCCAGCTCGCGCACGCCCTCGAAGGGTGCGCCGGGGTGGAGGTTCGCGTAGAGGAGGACGGCGCCGCCATCCTTCAGCCGCCCCGCCGCGCGGGGGCTCACCGCCTCCTCGGAAAGTTCCTTCTGCCGCTCGACGAGGTCGCGGAAGTCGCGCAACGTCGCCGCGTCCGGGGAGAGCGTGACGCACCCCTCCGTGCCATCCAAGAGAACAGTCTCGCCCGGCTCGACGAACGAGGTGACGTTGCCAAGCCCGGAGACGGCGGGGATGCCCATCGAGCGGGCCAAAAGCGCGACGTGGCTCGTCGTCGAGCCGCCGTTCGTCGCGAACCCCAGGATGAGCGCGCGCGGCAGTTGCACCGTCTCCGAGGGCGTCAAATCGTCGGCGACGATGATGGACGGCGTCGTCAGCCCCGCGACGGGATTCGCCGCCGCGCCCATCATCAGCCGCAGAAGCCGCCGCTCGACGTCGTCGAGGTCGCGGACGCGCTCGCGAAGGTAGGCGTCGTTCATCTTCGCGAAGAGCGCGCGCGCCTGATCGGTCGCGCGGCGCACCGCCGATTCGGCGTTCAGCCGCTCGGCGCGGATCCGCTCCTCCACCGACTGCGTGAAGAGCGGGTCGGCGAGGATCATCAAATGGCACTCGAAAACCTTGGCGTCGGCGCGGCCGCCACGCGCGTTGAGCGTCGCGACGAGATCCTCCAAGTCGCGCCGGGCGGACGCGACCGCCGCCTCGAACCGCGCCACCTCCCCCGCCTCGCGGCCGGCCTCCAGCGTGTATTCGGGAATGGGGATGTCCCCGTCGCCCCGATACACGAAGACGGGACCGAACGCGAAGCCGCGGGCCGTCGAGAGCCCGCGCAGCGTGCGCATGGGGCGCTTACTGCTCATCCGGGATGTCGAACTTGCGCTTGACGAGGCTTTCGAGCTCGTCGAGGGCCTCGCGGGCCTGGGGCCCCGTCGCCCGCACCTTGAGCACCGTGCCGGAGACGGCCTCCAGCGTCATCAGGGCCATGATGGACTTGCCCGAGACGACGTTGCCGTCCTTCTCGACGTCGATCTCGCAGTCGTAGCGGCTGGCGCACTTGGCGAAGAGCCCCGCCGGGCGGACATGCATGCCGTATTTGTTCACGAGTTTCATCTCGCGCACCAACGTTTCAGCCATTGTTAGCCTCCTCCCATGGAATGGATGTGTTCGATCATGTCCGCACGCGAATGCAGACGCTTGGAAAGCGCGTCGACGGGGTCATTGCCCGAGAGAAGGAGTTTTTGCTGCATGGCGGCCGTCTCGACGAGGTTGACGAGGTCGCGCCCCTCCGAGACGGGGATGATGACGTTGGGGACGTCCACCCCCAGGATTTTCTTCATCCGCCGCGTCTGCCCGATGCGGTCGATCTCGCCGCGCACATCCTGGAGGCGCTTGAACGAGATGATCAACTGAAGCCGCTTCTCGCCGCGCAGGGCCGTCACGCCGAAGAGGCTGGGGATGTGCATGATGCCGATGCCCCGGATCTCCATGTAGCCCTCCGTCGATTCCGACGCGGACCCGTAGAGGAGGTTGTTGCCGACGTCCTTGCGGATGCACGTGAGGTCGTCGGCGATGAGGGCGGAGCCCCGCTTGATGAGGCCCAAAGCCGTCTCGGACTTGCCGAGGCCGGGGTCCCCCTCGAAGAGGATGCCCAGCCCGCAGACCTCGATCATCGTCCCGTAGATCGTCGTCGAGGGCGCGGCCAGCCGCTCCAGGACGAACGCGCTCAAGTTCGCGAAGACGCGCGTCTTGAGCGGGGAGGTCATCACGATGAGGCGATGCTCCTGCGCGAGGGCGAGAAGCTCCGGCGAGGGCTTCTGCCCGTTTGTGAAAATGAAGAAGTAGGCCTTCCTCTCGACGAGCGCGACGAGGCGCGCGCGCCGGACGTCGGGCGGAAGGCTCTTGAGGTAGGCCATCTCGCCGCGGCCGATGAGCTGGAGCCGCCCCGCCGCGAAATGGCCGTAGAACCCGGTCAAGGCGAGGCCGGGCCTGTTGACGATCGGCTCCTTGACCGGTCGCGACAAATAGCCGAAGCCCGTGACGATGGAGAGGGAAAGCGACTCCTTGCCGGCTTCGTAGAAGTCGGCGACGGAGAACGTCTTCCCCTTCTCGCTCGCCTTGTCGGGCAACGTCCGCATGGCGGTCAGTTCTTCTCCGAGGAGGCCCGCTGCGCGCGCACCGTCCCCTTTCGGGCCTTCACGCGCATGCGCAGGAGCTGGCGCTCGGCCCGCGCCGCCGCGCCGTCGATGACGCTCTTCGCCGAGGTCGAGAACTCCTTGGCGCCGACGGCCACCTCGCCCAAGCGGTTCGCGACGACTTCCGCCATATACATGCGCTTTTTCACGTCGATGTCGATGACGATCTGAACCTTCGTCACCTTCGGAAATTTCGCGGACAGTTGCTCCATGCGCTTCTGCGCGTAGTCCTTGAGGGCTTCGATGCGCACGTCGCTGTGTCTCATGGTCACTTCAATACTCATGGGGTTACCTCCTTTTGTGTTTTAGATTTTGAAATGGGTTCACATCCTGAAATTCTCGCCGAGATACTTCTCGCGCACCTCGCCGTCGTTGACAAGCTCCTCGCTCGTCCCCTCCTTGAGGAGGCGGCCGTTGTAGACGAGGTAGGCGCGGTTGACGACGGAGAGCGTCTCGCGGACGTTGTGATCCGTGATGATGATGCCCAGCCCCCGCGCGGCGAGCGAGCGGACGATCTCCTGAATCTCGTTGACGCTCAACGGGTCGACGCCCGCGAACGGCTCGTCGAGCATCAGGATCGCGGGGTTGCGCACGAGGGCGCGCGCGATCTCCAGCTTGCGCCGCTCGCCGCCCGAGAGCGTGTAGGCCCGCTGCTTGGCGACCTTCATGAGGTCGAAGGGCGCGAGAAGCTCCTCCGCCCGCGCCGCGCGTTCCTTCTTCGAGAGGGGCAGCGTCTCCAAGATCGCCATCACGTTCTCCCAAACGGTGAGCTTGCGGAAGACGGACGGCTCCTGCGCGAGATACCCCAGCCCCTTGCGCGCGCGAAGGTAGACGGGCATCCGCGTCACGTCCTCGCCACGGAAGACGACGCGCCCCTCCTCCGGCTTGACGAGGCCGACGATCATGTAGAACGTCGTCGTCTTGCCCGCGCCGTTGGGGCCCAAAATCCCGACGATCTCCCCGCACGAGCAGCGGACGTCCATGCCGCTGACGACGGTGCGGTCGCCGTAGACCTTCACGAGGCCACGCGCCTCCAAGTCGGCGGGCGCCGCCGCGCGTTCCCGCGCCATCGCGCTCATCGCCTCCATCACCAAGTCGCTCATAAATCCCTCACGCTCCCTTCCGCCTTGTCCACGAGAAGCTCCGCGTCGACGATCTCGACCTGCTCGGACTTCAAGTGGAACGTGATCGTCCGCCCCGCCACCTCGTTGCGCGAGCCGTCGCGGAGACGCGCCAAGGGGCGACCGCCGCCGCCCGACATCTCCAAACGCCCCGTCTCGCGGAGGAAGACCGCCTGGTCGCACGCGCCCGTGCGGACGCCGTTCGTCACGGCGACGCGCCCGGCGGCCACGATGCGGCTCAAATCGTTCGTCCCCGAGAGGAACGCCCAGACGCGCTCGGCGCACAACGTGCAGTTCGTGCCGTAGTCGACGCGCACGTCTCCCTCGAAGGAGACGACGCCCTCCTGCCGATCCACGTCGCAACGGCGCGACGAGACGGACAAACTCTCGCCCATTTGGATTTCCTTCGACCCCGACAAGTCGGCGAGCGAGAAGGCGGCGAGAAGAAGCGAGGCGGCAATCGTCATGGCGCAACCCCCTTCCCCACGCTCGCGGCGTAAAGCGACGACGACTTGAAGGAGAGGATGTAGTCGTCGTCCGTCGAGAAGAAGACATCCTCGCCCGAAAAGACATTGCCGCCCGACGTCACCTTGGCCGCGCCCTGCGCCCAGCCGCGACGCGAGGCGCGGACGAACACGAGCTCCTCGGCCTCCACGCGCCGCGTCTCGACGCCCTTCTCGTCGAACTGGCGGATCACGACGCCCTGCGCCCACACGAGGTCGTCCTCCATGAAGAACTGCGCCTTCTCGGCCGCGATGGACAGTTTGACGGCGCCGTTCTCGTGCGTCTCCAAGGGAACGCTCACCTCCTGCGCGGTCTCGGAGACTTTGGCGCGGACGCTCTCGTAGGTCTTGCGCATCTCCTCCGCCACCGACGTGAACGCATCCCGACGCGCCCGATACGACTCGGCGTCGAAGGCCCACGCGGCGTTGGCGAGGAAAAGGATGAGGACGAGGAACTTCACTTACGCGACAACCTTCCTGATTTTGAGAAGCGTCGAGACGACGCGCTCGACATCGGAGAAGCGGATGGCGTTCGCCGCGTCGCTCTTCGCGACGGCGGGGTTGCGGTGCGTCTCCATGAAGACGCCGTCAACCGCGCCCGTGGCGACGGCGGCGCGGGCGATGAGGGGCGCGTATTTGCCGTCGCCGCCGGAGCCCGTCCCCAACCCGCCGGGTCGCTGGACGGCGTGCGTCGCGTCCATGACGACGGGGTAGCCCAGCTCGCGCATGATCGCCAAAGAGCGCATGTCCACGACGAGGTTGCGGTAGCCGAAGGAGCTGCCGCGCTCGCACAGGAGGATGCGCGTGTTGCCCGTCGACTCGATCTTGCGCACGACCTCGGCCATGTCCTCGGGCGCCATGAACTGGCCCTTCTTGACGTTGACGACGGCGCCCGTCTCGCCGGCGGCGACGACGAGATCCGTCTGGCGCGCGAGGAACGCGGGGATCTGGAGGATGTCGCAGACCTCGGCGGCGACCTTCGCCTGCCACGGCTCGTGGATGTCCGTCAGAACGGGGACGTCGAACGTCGAGCGGATTTCGGAGAGGATCTCCAAACCCTTGTCGATGCCGGGCCCGCGGAAGGAGGCGACGCTCGTCCTGTTCGCCTTGTCGAAACTCGCCTTGAACACGAAGGGAACGGCGAGGCGGCGCGAGAGGGCCTTTAAGCCCTTCGCGAGATCCAGCGCCATCTCACGCGACTCGATGACGCACGGCCCTGCGATGAGCGCAAGCCCCCCGCGCGTTCCAAAAACCACACCCTTGTCGACACGAACTGTTTTCATTGAAAATATTATACCATAAAGACGCCGCTCATTTCCCGACGCAAAAGCGGGAGAAGAGGCGGGTGAGCAAGTCGGAGGAA
>CAVEND010000054.1:0-6961 GCA_963616865.1 Faecalibacterium prausnitzii
GTCGCGTTCGCGGTTGTCTCCACCTCGGCGGAGCCCGAGACGAAGAGGACGCGGCGCGAGTCCTCTAATGTGACGAGAAGGTCATTGAGCGTCTTGTCGTTCTCGATCTCCTCCCGCGACTGAAGCGCCGCGAGGAAAGCATCCGTCACGTCGATTTTCTCGCGCCTCCCCCTGCCCGTCAGGATGAGACGCCCCTCCCGGTCCCTGACCCGCCAACTCGACAAGGACGCGACGCCTTTGACGTCAATCTCCTTCGACGAGGGGAGGTCAAAGTAAAAACGCCGGGAACGCTTCCCCTCCGCCGCCTTTTCCTTGGCTTCGCGGCGTTCCCAGGCGGACATGTATTTGAAGCCCCATTCGCTCTCAAACGAGGCCTTCGTCTCGGCGCACGTGCCATATTCGCACGAGGACACGCGGCGGCGGTAGTGTCCGTTCTCCAGCGCATACTTTTGGACGAACTCCCACGAGCCCATGATCCGCTCCCGGTCTTTCTCCGAGAACGATTCGCCCGCCGCCCGCCGCTGCGCGAACGCCTCAAGACGCGCGACTTGCGCCCCAACGCCGACATCGATGAGATTCCACGGCGACAGCGCGGCGAAGAGTGCCATCGCGGCGAAGAGGAGGTAGCCGACGAGTTCCGAGCGCGAATGCCAAACGAGGATCGCCACGGCCCAGAGAACCGTGAAGGCGACGAAGAGACAGCTGAGGTAGCGCGAGGGCGTGAGGCCGTAGTCGGCGAGGCGGATCGCGAGGGCGCACGCCTGCAAGGCGGAGAGCGGCAGAATGAGCAGCGCCCCGAAACGGCGGAAGAGGCGGACGACCGCGCCGCCCTCGACGGCCCCCAACAGGAGGTGGAGGATCATCCAGCCGCTCGCGGCCATCGTCACGAGGCCGTTGATCCTGCCGTTCGGGAACCGCCAGGAAATGACGCATGTGGCGAGATACACCCACAGCACGCCGAGGAGGATGAGGAAGATCGGAAAGACCACGTAGACGAGAAGGACGCGGAACGCCTTGGGGAAGGAGAACTTTTCGCGGCGCGTCGCATACGCGATCAAGAACTCCGTGCCGATGGCCGCGAAGGCCGCCCCCCAGACCGTCGCGTAGACGCGGTAGGAGATGTCGACGGGGAAGAGCAGATCGACCGTGGTAAGCACGATCGAGAAGCCAGCGCCGACGCAGAAGGCGGCCGCGAAGGCGATGGCCACCGCGCAGAAGAGCGTCGCGAAGAGATCCCGCTCGCGTTGCGTCCACCGGAGGGCGACGGGCACGAGCGCGGCGAAGGCGAGGAGCGTTCCGTAATAGGAACAGTAGAAGCGTTCCTCGAAGAACCGTCCGTTCAGGAAGACGGCGAAGAGGACGGCGAAGACGACGAAAAGGCCGCCCTGCGCGAGGAGGCGCAAACTTTTGCGCGCGACCCACCGCTCGCACAGAAGCGTGACGACGGCCGCGAGGATGATCGTCAAGGCCGAGGCGTAAAGACCCATCAGCGGCACGTTGTCGGATGTCCAGTCGAAGGGATAGTCCGACGACGAACTCCAGAAGGCCCACGCGACAAAGCCCGCGTTGGCGAAGGCGAGCAGACTTGCCGCCGGGAAGCGTTTGACCGTTTCGACGAGAACAGACAGTTTTTTCATGACTCTCCTTTTTTGTTGTTGGTGGAAACAAGGGGCAACCAAAATCCGAAACACGTCTTCACGCCGGGCGTGGACGAGACGAAGACATCGCCTCCGTGGAGCTGGACGATGTGCTTGACGATGGCCAGTCCCAGCCCCGTGCCGCCCAATGTGCGGCTGCGCGACTTGCTCACGCGGTAGAACCGCTCGAAGAGGTGGGGGATGTGCTCCTTGCCGATGCCGATGCCGAAATCGGTGACGCTCACGAACGCCTTGTCCGCCCGCGCGCGGACGGCGACCTCCACGCGGTCGGAGCCCGAGTAGCGCAGGGCGTTGGCGATCAAGTTCTGAAGCGCCTCCTCCAAGCGCATCGCGTCCCCTCGGACGGTCGCCGCGTCGTTCCCGGCGAGGGCGAGCTCGACGTGGACGGCGTGCGCCTTCGCGCGTTCGTGGGCGACGCAGGCCGCGACGAGATCGGAGAGGGAGAGCGTCTCGAACGCGCGTCTCGCGCCCGTCGCCTCGCGCTCCATCTGCGAGAGCGAGAGGATGTCGCCGACGAGGCCGTTCAACCGCTCGCACTCGTGGGTGAGGATCGCGAAAAGATCCTTCTCCTCCTCGGCCGAGAGGCGCGTCCTGTCGGCGAGCATCTCGACCGCCCCCAAGATCGAGGTCAGCGGGCTTTTGAGTTCGTGCGAGACGTTCGAGGTGAACTCGCGGCGGAACCGCTCGGTGGCGGAGGCGATCTCCAACCGCCGCGACTGCTCCTCGATGCGCCGCGAGAGCCGCCGCGCGACGAGGAAGACGAGCCACACGACGCCCGCGCCCAGCACGCCCGCGAGGACGAGCCCGCCCCACGCGAGCCGCTCGGATTTGAGGACGCCCGTGTAGGGGAACGCGAGGCGGACGACGCGATCCCCCACCTTGCGCGCGCAGTAGAGGAAGTCGCGGTCGAGCGTCTGCGAATGGCGCAAGCTCGTCCCCGTCCCGCGCGCGAAGGCCTGCACGACCTCCTCGCGCGTCGCGTGGCTCTCGCGGACGTCGTCGGTGTCGTAGGCGACCGACCCGTCCGCGTCGATGAGCGTCACGCGGGTGTCGGCCTCGACGAGCTCGGCGATGGCCGCGCCGAAGCTGCGCGACACGATGAAGAAAAGCGTGGCGAAAAGAACGATGCACCCGCCCGCGAACAGCGCGGCGAGGATGCTGACGTTGAGCCGCCTACCCATCGAGACGATACCCCACGCCCCGGATGGTCTCGATGCGTTCCGCCCACGCGCCGAGCTTGCGGCGGAGGCCGACGAGCTGGACGTCGATGGTGCGCTCGGTGACGATCTTCTCGCCGCCGGAGATCTCGTCGATGAGGTGGCTGCGGCTGAAGACGCGCCCCGGGTGGCGCAGAAGCGTCTCCAGAATGCGATACTCCGTCAAGGTGAGTTTCACCTCCTCGCCGCCGAGGGCGACGCGGTGCGTCGCGTCGTCGAGGGTGAGGCCGTCGAGCGAGAGCCGCTCCGCCGCCGAGCCCGCCTCCTTGCGCAGAACCGCCCGCATGCGGGCGAGCAGGACGTCCTTGGAAAACGGCTTCGTCACGTAATCGTCCGCGCCCGCGTCAAGACCCGCGACGATGTCGCGCTCCTCGCTTTTCGCCGTCAGGATGATGACGGCCGTCGCCGCCGTCTCCGGGTTGGCGCGAAGGGCCTTCAACACGCCGAGGCCGTCGAGTTCGGGCAGCATCAAGTCGAGGAGGACGAGCTGCGGGCGGACGCGGAACGCCTTTTCGAGCGCGGCGGGTCCCGTCGCCGCCTCCTCGATCTCCTCGTAGCCCGCGCTTTTGAGCGCGATGACGAGAACGCGGCGGATCGAGGAGTCGTCTTCGACGACGAGGATCTTCTCGCGCTTCATTGTGCCCTCACTTGCCGATGTTGAGAACCTTGAAGCCGAGCGCGCGCAACGCGCCCGCGTCAAGGCAGTTGCGCGTGTCGAAGACGAGCGCGGGCTTGCGCATGGAGGCGTAGAGGCGGGCCCAGTCGAGCGCGGGATACGCCTTCCAGTCGGTCATGAGCAGGATCGCGTCGGCGTTCGCCGCCGCCGCGTAGGGGTCTTCCTCGTAGACAACCTCGGGGTGGTCGGCGAGATCCTTCCGCGCGTTCGCCAACGCCTTGGGGTCTGTGACGACGAGGTTGGCGTGTTCCTCCAACAGCAGCCTCGCGACGGTCCCGGCCGGGGTCTCGCGCGTGTCGCCGGTGTCGGCCTTGAACGCGAAGCCGAAGAGCGCGACGCGCTTGTTCGCGAGCGTGTTGAACATCTCCCGGAAGAGGCGCGAGACGATGCGCTCCTGCTGGTGGTCGTTCATCTCGATGACGCCCGACCAGTAGCGGGCGGCGGTGTGGAGTCCGGCGGACTCGCAGAGGTAGACGAGGTTGAGGACGTCCTTCTTGAAGCAGCTTCCGCCGAAGCCGGGGCCCGCCTTGAGGAACTTCGGCCCGATGCGGGAATCCGCGCCGATGACGCGCGCGACCTCGTCCACGTCCGCCCCCGTCGCCTCGCACAACCCCGCGAGCGCGTTGATCGACGAGACGCGCTGGGCGAGAAAGGCGTTCGCCGCGAGTTTCGTCAACTCCGCGCTCCAGACGTTCGTCGTCAGGATCTTCTCACGCGGCACCCACGCGCCGCCGTCGCCACGGTAGATCGCCACGAGTTCCGCGACGGCCGCCTCGCCGCCGGGCGTGGAGGCCCCGCCGATGAGGACGCGGTCGGGGGAAAGGAGATCCTTGATCGCCGTCCCCTCCGCGAGGAACTCCGGGTTCGACAACACCTCGAAGCGCAAATGCGCGTGCGTGTTGAGGATCGCCGACATCGCGGCGGCCGTGCGCACGGGCAGCGTCGACTTCTCGACGACGATCTTGTCGCTCGCGGCCCACGCGGCGATGTTGCGGGCGGTCGCCTCCCAGTATTGGAGGTCGCTCGCCCGCCCCGCGCCGCGCCCGAACATCTTCGTGGGCGTGTTGACGCCGACGAAGATGACGTCGTTCTCCTTGACGGCGCGTTCGATGTCCGTCGAGAAGAAGAGGTTTTTCCCGCGCACCTCGCGGACGATCTCCTCAAGCCCCGGCTCGTAGATGGGGAGTTTGAAATCGGGCGAGTTCCACGCGGCGATGCGCTCGGCGTTGATGTCCACGACGGTGACGCGGCGCTGGGGGTTCATCTTGGCGATGACCGCCATCGTGGGCCCTCCGATGTAGCCCGCGCCAATGCACACAATGTCCTTGTTCATTTTTCGTTCTCCTTCAAGAAATCCGTTTCCGCAGCGTCACGAGCGACTCGAAACGCGCCGTGCGCGGGAAGAGGTTGAACCAGCGCACCGACTCGATCTCGTAGGCTTTGGAAAGCTCCCGCAAGTCGCGCACCAGCGTCGCCAAGTCGCACGAGACGTAGAGGATCTTGCCCGCCGCGCCTTGCCCCAGCCACGCGGCGACGCCCTTCTCCAGGCCGCCACGCGGCGGATCGAGGATGACGCACGCGCGGGGGGAGAGCGCGATCTCGCGCGTCCGCTTCGAGACGGGGGCGGCGATGAACCGCGCGCGCGACGCCCCTTGGCGCTCGGCGTTGCGCTTCGCCGCCTGAATCGCCCGCGCGTTGAGTTCCACGCCCGTCAGGGACGCGCCTTGGGGCGATCTCGCCCTCGCGCACAACCCGAAGACGCCGACGCCGCAGTAGAGATCCACGAGGTCGGGGATCTCCGAGGCCGTCCGCGCATAGTCGTCAACCACCGCGCGCGCGAGCGCGTCGCTCATCGTGGGGTTCACTTGGTAGAAGCCGTCCGCCGGCACCTCGAAGTCCAGCCCCAGCGTCGTCTCCTTGAGCGCGAGATCCTTCGGCGCGTCGCCGATCCACCACTTGACGCCCGACTTCTGCGTCCAGCGGATCGTCACGCTCTCCTGCCGCTCGAAGTCGCGGCGCAGGGACTTGGGCCCCGCGGTCAGCAACTGCTGGACGCTGCGGCGGATGAGCGGCAGCTCGCGGTTGATCGCCTCGCACGCGAGCGGGTCGCGCGTCACCTCGACGATCTCGTGGCTCTCCTCGCGGCGGTAGCCCATGCGGAACGCGCCCCGCTCCAGCGCGAAGCGATACGTCACCTTGTTGCGGTAGTTCCGCGTCGGGAAAGCCGCGTGGTCGAAGGGGTGGAACGCGCCGACCGACAGCCGCGCGCGCGCCAACGCCTCGCGCAGTTGCGATTCCTTGGCCGCGCACTCGCCCGCGTCGGAGAGCGCGGCGTAGACCATCCCCGGCACCGCCTCGTCGGGCGGGTCGAGACGCTCCGGCGACGGTTCGACAACCTCGACGAGGCGCGCGCGGACGAAATGACGATGCTCCTCGACGATCTCCGCCTTCACCTGCTCGCCCGCCCACGCGCCGGCGACGAAGACGACGCGCCCGTCGCCGAGACGCCCCAGGCCGTCGCCGCCGTAGACGGTCTTCGCGATATAAACGGTCGAGGTCATGGCGCGGGCAGGACGATGTTGTCGATGAGCCGCGTCTTGCCGCAGAAGGCGGCGAGGAGGACGGCCGTGCCGGGGACGATCTTCGAACGCGGCGCGAGCGTCTCCGCGTCCACGCATTCGACGTAATCGACTTTCAGCCCGCCCTTCTCGATCATCTTCGCGGCGGCGGCCGTCGTCTTGACCGCGCCCGCCGCGATGCCCGCGAGCGTCTTCGAGAGGACGAGAGCCTTCTCGCGCTCCGCGTCCGAGAGATACGTGTTGCGGCTCGACTTGGCGAGACCCGATTTTTCCCGCACGATTGGCGCGACGACAACGCGGACATCGAAGTTCAAGTCCCGCACCATGCGGCGGATGACCTGCGCCTGTTGGTAGTCCTTCTGGCCGAAGACGGCGAGCGTCGGATGCGTCACGTTGAAGAGTTTGGCGACGACGGTGCAGACGCCACGGAAATGCCCCGGACGCCGCGCCCCGCACAGCCCTTTGGAAAGCGACTCCTCGTTCACGTAGACGGAGTGGCCGGGCGCATACATCACCTCCGGCGTGGGCAGGAAGACGGCCGTCGCGCCCGCCGCGCGGCAGAGTTTCAAGTCGGCCTTCTCGTCACGCGGATACTTCTCGTAATCCTCGTTCGGCCCAAACTGGACGGGATTGACGAAGATCGAGACGACGATCTCGTCGGCCTTCAAGTCCTTCGCCTTCTTGATGAGCGAGAGGTGTCCCTCGTGGAGATAACCCATCGTCGGCACGAGCGCGAGGCTCTTCCCACGCAAGCGGCGCGCGCGGCACCAAGCCTGCAACTTTTGCGGATCTCTGAAAACGTTCATGGATTCCTTCAATTGACCTTGATTT
>CAVEND010000055.1:0-6958 GCA_963616865.1 Faecalibacterium prausnitzii
AGCGCGTCGTCGCGGCGGGAGTCGAGATACGAAAGAAGTTCATCCTCGTTGTTCTTCGAGAGAAGGACGAGCGAGACACCCTCCTTCGCGAGTCGTTTCAAGCCCGATTGAAAGACGCGGCAGGGAACGAGGCTGTCGAGTCCATCCTCCGTCAAGATGCCGCGCCAGAGCGTTTCGTCGCCATCGACGGCCAAGACTTTTTTCGGGCGCGAGCGCTCGAACCACGCGGCCTCCTCGACAATCGCGTTCATCCCTTCGCGTGAATAGGGCGACGCGGCGAGTTTCTCGAATCGCGCATCGAAAAAGCCCGCCACTTCCCGTGCGAGCACTTCGTCGTGCGACGTCACATCGTAAACGAAATCGGGCTTGAACGCATCGAGCGACGCGGTCGGCTTCATCACGTCGTAGCCAGCGTCGCGGAAGGCCGTGGCGAGGAGTTCAAGGCCGACGGGGCCCGTCAAGGCGATCTTCGTCATCGGGCGAACCCCTTTTCCTCGGCGCGGTGGAGCGAGACGGACTGGACGAGACCCAACGCGCACATGACCGTGACGAGGAAGGTGCGCCCCGATGAGATGAACGGCAGGGGCAGACCCGTGATCGGCAAGAGGCCGATTGACATCGCGATGTTGACGTAGACGTGGGCGAAGACGAGCGTTCCCACGCCGAAGCAGAGGAGGCGGCCGCGTGTGTCGCGGGCGAAGAAGCCGATCCACAGCGTCGGGAAGACGAGCCCCGCGAAGAGCGCGAGCAGGAGGAGCGAGCCGAGATACCCCGTCTCCTCGGCGTAGACGCAGAAGATGAAGTCGTTCATGGAGACGGAGGGCGGCAGGTATTTGAGGTGGTTCGCCTGACCCTTGCCGATCCCCTTGCCCGTCAGCCCGCCGGAGCCAATCGCGATCTTGGCCTGACGCAAGTTGTAGCCCGCCCCCAGTTGATCCTCGTCGGGGAAGAGAAAGACCTTCACGCGCCTGACTTGGTGATCCTGAAGCGGCAAGAACTTCAAGATCGCCTCGCGCCGCTCCGGGGAGACGCCGGGCTTCTCCGCCTCGTAGACGGCGCACAGAACCGTCAGCGAGAGGAACGCGCCAATCGCCATCAGCGTCAGAAGCCCGCGCCGGAAAACGCCCGCGCACAGCATGACGACGAGAACGGCCGGGGCGAGCGTCAAGGTCGTGCCCAAATCGGGTTCGAGCAAGATGAGGACGCACGGCACGCCCGCGAGGAGGATGGTCAAGAGAAAAGTCCGCACCCCCAGCGACCGCGCCTTGTTCCCCAAAAACGACGCGAGGAACGCGAGGAGGCAGAGCTTCGAGAGTTCGCTCGGCTGGAAGAACCAAAGCCACCGCCGCCCGCCGTAGATCGTCGAGCCGAAGAGGAGGACGCCCACGAGAAGGACGAGCGCACCCGCGTAGAGAGGCCACGACAGAAGGTCGAGCGTCTTGCGGTAGTCAATGAGGCTCAACGCGAAATAGAGGCCAAGCCCCACGCACGCCGACGTCAAGTTGTTCTTCCACAAGGCGTGGAACACCTCCTCACGCGCCTGCCCCGCCGACCAAATGGCCACCGTGCCCACGGCGATGAGCGCAAGCATCGAGAGGAAGAGAATCCAGTTGAATTGACGGATGAACTTCAAAAGACCTCCTTCAAGATTTCAGCGACCTTCGGCGCGGCGGTGCCGCCACCCGACTCGCCGTTCTCGATGACGAGCGCGACGGCGACCGTGGGGTTCTCGCTCGGCGCGTAGGCGATGAACCAAACGTTCTTGCGCCGCGTCGAGCCGCGCCCGACCTCCGCCGTGCCCGTCTTGCCGCTCACGGCGACGGCGACGCCCTCCCCCGCGCGGAATCCCGTGCCACGGCTTTCCCCGTCGCCCGCGACGACGAGCCGCATCCCCTCGCGCACGACGTTGAGGTCGCCCGCCGGGAACGGCAGCGGCGAACGTGTGACGGGCAGCGCGGCGTTGAGGCGCGGCGTGACGAGGACGCCCGTGCCGAGCGCGCCCGCGACACGCGCCATCTGCAGCGGCGAGACGAGGAGCATCCCCTGCCCGATGGACATTTGCGCGACGTCGCCCAAATACCACTTCTCGTGATACGTCCGCTCCTTCCACGAGGCGTCGGGAACGACGCCCGCGAAATCGACGCTCAAATCGATCCCCGTCTTTTGCCCCAAGCCAAACGCCCGCGCCGTGCGGACGAGGGCGTTCGTCCCCGCCTCAAGCCCCGCGTGGCAGAAGTAGGGGTTGCAGCTTTTCATGAGCGCGTGCGGCAAGTCGACGAAGCCGTGCCCCCAGCGGCTGGAACAGCGCAGGCGCATCGAACCCAACTCGAACACGCCCGTGCACTCGAACGTCTCGGCGGCGGGGAAGCCGAGCGACAAGGCGGCCAAGGCCGTGACGGGCTTGAAGGTGGAGCCGGGCGCATACGCCCCGCCGCTTGCGCGGTTGAGGAGGGGCTTGTCGGGGTCTTTCGAGAGGCGGTTGTAAAGCTCGTGTGTGAGGATGGGGACGAAATCGTTGGGGTTGAAGCCCGGCGCGCTCGCGAGCGCGAGGACATCGCCGGAACGCGGATCGAGGACGACGCACGCCCCGCGCACCCCGTTGAGGACGCGCTCGGCGGCGGCCTGAATCCGCGCATCCAAAGTGAGCGTCAAGTCGGGCCCTTTTTGCGGCGCCAAGGCCGTCCACTCGCGGATCGCGAAGCCACGCGCATCCACCAGAACTTTCTGCTCGCCCGGCACGCCGCGCAGGAAACCGTCGTAGTGAAGCTCCACGCCCGCGCGGCCGCGCATCTCCGGCGTGAAGAAGTTGAACCTCTCGTCGCCGGCTTGCGCGTCGCCTCGGTCGCGCCCCACGTAGCCGAGGACGTGCGAGGCCAACGCGCCCTGCGGATAGACGCGCGTCTCGCGTGTGTCGAGGACGAACCCCGGAAAGCGATCCTCCTGCTCGGAGAGGATCGACATCTCGCGATCCGTCACGTCGGAGAAGACTTGGATGGGACGCGCGAGCGACTGGCGGATGTGGCGGCGGACGTCTTTTTCGGTGAGGGGCGAGGGTCGCCCCAACGATTGCGAGAGAGTTTCGACTCCCGCGAGGATGGCGTTGGCCGTTTCGTCCCACGTCTTTTTTTGGAAACTTTCAGGCAAGCACTCAATCGTCCGCACGAGGCGGTTGTCCGCGAGGACGACGCCGTGGCGGTCGAGGATGCGGCCACGCGAGCCGGCCGTCTGGACGCGGCGGACGGACTGGCGCGAGGAAGCGTAGCCGTAGTCCGCCGACGAGAGGACTTGCACGTCGCGCAAGCGCAGCGCGAGCAGAAGGAAGCCAAAGAGAAAGACGGCCGCGACGACAAGGGCGGTCACGTCGGCTTTCAACCGCTCGGAAACGACCTCACCCGACTTCATGGGCCGCCGCCTTGTCCTCCACGAGGGAGAGAAGCCCCACCACCGCGAGACACGTCGCCACGCCGAGGGGGAAGGCCATGACGACGCGCCCGAAGACGCCCCCCTGGACGTGGGCGCACCAGAGGCTCAACCAGAGTTGGTAAACGGGATACGCGAAAACGAAGATCAATGTCCGAAACGGCGTCCACCGCACGAGGGCGGCGAGCAGGAGGAAGAAGCTCGCGCTCGCGAGAGGCGGCAGCGACGAGAGCGCGTCCTCCGCCGCCCCCGATCCCAGCGCGTAGACGATGGGCAACGCGATGGGTGTCTTCGTCGCGAAAAAGGGAACGGCGGCGAGAAGGACGGGGAAGCCCACGCCCAACACCTTGGGGAAAAGTTCCTCCGCCGCCGCGCCAAGGACGAGCGTCATCAAGGCGAGAATGAAAAAGATGCTCCTATTTTTCACGGCGGATGAAAACGTCGTCAAGCGTGTCGGGGTCAACGGCGGGAAGGACGCGCCCTTGCGAAAGATAGACGCCGACCTCCAGCCCACGCGGGAAGACGCCGCCCAAGCCCGACGTCAAGACGCGCGTCCGAGGCGGCGGCTCTTCCAAGAGCGTGAGGTGTTTGAGGAGCAGCCCCTCGTCGCTGCCTCCCGACAAGATGCCAACAGGTGGCGTCGCCTCGCCCGTTTCCAATTCGCACGACACCTTGACGGTCGGGTCGGAGAGAAGCCGCACCTCGGCCGTGTGCGGTGTCACGGCGCTCACGCGCCCCACGAGACCTTCGGGAACGACGACGGCCGCGCCGACGACGAGACCCTCGTTCGACCCCTTGTCCACGCGCAGAACGTCGTGCGACGAGGCCGCGCCGCCCCCCGACGAGAGGACGGCCGCCGGGATCCAGTCGCCCGCCACGCGGGTCTTGTAGTCCAAGAGCATCCGAAAGCGGCTGTTCTCCGCCTCCAACCGCTCCAAGTCGCCTTTGAGGAGCGAGAGCGCGGCGACTTCGCGTTGGAGGCGGTCGCGTTCGGACGCGGCCTTAAACCCGCGCCACGCGCCGGTGAGGCGCGTCGAAACCGCGCGCGCCGCCGTGCGGACGCCGCGCTCGACGGGGTAGACGAGTTCCGGCGCGACCGCGCGCGAAACGAGGAGAGCGAGCGCGAGGAGGATTCCCAGCGCAACAGAGATCCACGCGCCGAGATGACGCGCGTTCACGAGGCCCGCTTGTTCTTCGCGAGGAAGTCAAGGTCGCTGATCACGACGCCCGTGCCCTCGACGACGGCCGAGAGGGGATCGTCCGCGACCACGACGGGAAGCTTCGTCTCCTCGGCGAGGAGCGTGTCGAGCCCCCGCAGCTGGGAGCTGCCGCCGGAGAGGACGATGCCGCGATCCACGAGGTCGGCCGCGAGTTCCGGCTCGCACCGGTCGAGCGTCGCCTTGACGGCGTCGACGATGAGGGAAACCGTGTCCTTCAACGCCCCCCGAATCTCCTCGGAGGAGATCGTGAGAGTGCGGGGGAGGCCCTTGACGATGTCGCGACCCTTGATCTCCATCGTCAACTCCTTTTCAAGCGGGTAGGCGCTGCCGATCCTGATCTTGATCTCCTCGGACGTCCGCTCGCCGATCATCAAGTTGTAGGCGCGTTTGATGTAGGCCATGATGGCCTCGTCCATCGCGTCGCCGCCCGCCTGACGCGCCGAGTAGCTGTGGACGATGCCGGCGAGCGAGAGGATCGCGACCTCGCACGTGCCGCCGCCGATGTCAACGATCATCGAGCCAGACGGCTCCGTGACGGGCAGTTGGACGCCAATCGCGGCGGCCATCGGCTCCTCGACGAGGAACACGTCGCCCGCGCCCGCGTCGTGCGCGGCCTCCTCGACCGCGCGCTTCTCGACCTCGGTGATGCCCGACGGGACGGCGATGACGAGGCGCGGCTTGATCTTCAGGTAGCGGGTCCAGAACTTCTGGGGGCAGACCTTGCCGATGAAGTATTTGAGCATGGCCTCGGTGATGTCGAAGTCGGCGATCACGCCCGACTTCATCGGGCGGATGGCGACGATGTTCCCCGGCGTGCGCCCCAGCATGCGCCGCGCCTCCTCGCCGACGGCCAGCACGTGCTTCGAGCCGGCCTGGATGGCGACGACCGACGGCTCGCGCATGACGACGCCGCGGTTCTTCACGTAGACAAGCGTGTTCGCCGTGCCGAGATCGATGCCGATGTCGGTCGAGAAGAGCTGCTTAAAACGTTCGAGCATTGCGAAATCCCCTTTTGACGAGACTATTTTACCCTATTTCAAAAACGCGGTCAACTCACAAGCTGCGCGGCAGCTCCTCCAGCGCGTAGCACTCGATGGTGTCGCCCACGGCGAAGCCCTCGTAGTTCGCGAAGCAGACGCCGCACTCCTGCTGGCCCGTGACCTCCTTGACCTCGTCCTTGAAGTGGCGGAGCGTCTGAACCTTGCCCTCCCAGATCTGCGCCTTGTCGCGGAGGATGCGGAACTTCTCCTTCGCGACGAGCTTGCCGTCGAGCATCTGCGAGCCGGCGATCTTGCCGAGCTTGCCGATGTCGTAGATGGCCTTGATCGCGGCGTGGCCGAGGACGACCTCCTTGTATTCGGGCGGCAGCAGGTCGAGCATGCAGTTCTTGACGTGGTCGAGCAACTCGTAGATGATGCGGAACGAGTTGATGCGCACGCCGTCGTGCCGCGCCTGGTTCTGGACGCCCGCGTCGTTGCCGATGTCGAAGCCGACGAGGATCGCCTTGCCGGCCGCCGCCGACTTGACGTCGGTGAGCGAGACGTTGCCCGTGCCGGTGCCGATGACGTTGAGCGAGACCTTCTCGGACTTGATCTCGTTGAGGGCCTGGACGATGGCCTCCAAAGAGCCCTGCGTGTCCGACTTGACAATGACGTTGAGCTCGCGCCGCCCCTCGGCGGCCATCGCGCTCATGAGCGCGTCGAGCGTCGCGGCCTTCGAGGTCGAGAGGGACTCCTCCTTGCGCTCCTGCGCCGTCTGTTCGGCGAGCGTGCGGGCGCGTTTCTCGTCGAGCATGACGCGGAACTCGCTGCCCGCCTCCGGGACGCCGGAGAGACCCGTGCACTTCACGGGCATCGCGGGCGGCGCCTCCTTGACGCGGCGGCCGTGGTCGTCGATGAGCGCGCGCACCTTGCCGAAATGCTCGCCGATGAGGATCGCGTCGCCCACCTTGAGCGTGCCGCCCGTGACGAGGAGCGTCGCGCACGGCCCCAAGCCCTGCTGGAGCTCCGACTCGATGACGAAACCGTTGGCGCGGCGCTTCGGGTTCGCCTGCAGTTCCAAAACCTCCGCCTGGACGAGGATGTTCTCCAAGAGCGTGTCGACGCCCAAGCCCGTCACGCCGGAGACGGGGCAGCAGATGATGTCGCCGCCCCAATCCTCCGGGGTGAGGCCGCGCTGCTGGAGCTGCTGCTTGACGCGGTCGATGTTCGCCGTCGGGCGGTCGGCCTTCGTGATGGCGACCATGATCTGGACGCCCGCCTGGCGGCAGACCTTGATGCACTCCTCCGTCTGCGGCATGACGCCGTCGTCGGCCGCGA
>CAVEND010000056.1:0-6954 GCA_963616865.1 Faecalibacterium prausnitzii
CTACCCCAAGGCGCGTCGCCTCTCCGTCAACGGCAAGGTCTTCTTCGATGCGTGAGAGAGAGACGCGCACGAAGGGGCGAAACTTTGGTATAATA
The DNA here is from genome assembly GCA_963616865.1 of Faecalibacterium prausnitzii. Taxonomy (GTDB): domain Bacteria; phylum Verrucomicrobiota; class Kiritimatiellia; order RFP12; family UBA1067; genus UBA1067. The sequence goes on from CAVEND010000056.1 coordinate 96, forward strand.
AACGCATGAACGCAATCATCGACACTTCCCTTGGCACGCTCACGCTCGCGCTGGACGCGGAGAAGGCCCCCGAAACGGTGGCGAACTTCGTCCAGTATGCGAAGGACGGCCATTACGACGGCACGATCTTCCACCGCGTGATCGACGGCTTCATGATTCAGGGCGGCGGCTTCACCCGCGACATGAACCAAAAGCCCACGCGCGCGCCCATCCGCAACGAGGCGATGAACGGGCTCAAGAACAAGCGCGGCACAATCGCGATGGCGCGGACGAGCGTCATCGACTCCGCGACGAGCCAGTTCTTCATCAACCTCGTCGACAACGACTTCCTCGACTTCTCCGCCCCCACGGCGCAGGGCTTCGGCTACGCCGTCTTCGGCGAAGTGACCGACGGCATGGGCGTCGTCGACCAGATCGCCAAGGTGAAGACGGGCTTCGCGGGCCCCCACCAGAACGTCCCGGAGGAGCCGATCATCATCAAGAAAGTCGTGATCGAGAGTTGATTTTCGCCGATAAAAAGCCTATACTGTTCAGTATCACTCACACAGGAGCCTGTCACATGATGAAAAAGTCCTTGCCCGTTTTGCTCTGCGCGATGCTCGTCGCCCCCGCGTTCGCCCAGGAAGCCGCCTCCCCCGACGCGACGAAAGACGTCACCCTCGCGGGTTCCTCCGCGTCGTCCACCAAGGCGCAGAAGACGGTGTGGCCGGCCTTTTTCGCCTTGAGCCAGTGGCCCCGCACGGCCGATGTCGTCGGCCTCCGCCTGACGATTCCCTTCTCGTCGGCGCAGGAGAACGTCACGGGTCTTGACCTCGGCTTTTGGGGCAAGTCCATTTACTTCGAGGGTCTTCAGGTCAACATCCTCCGCAACCACGTGATCGACGGCGCGGCCGGCTTCCAAGTCGGCATCTACAACACCGTCGGCAGCGGCGAGCTCCTCGGCCTTCAGGTCGGCCTCTGGAACGAGGCCCTTGCGATGAGCGGCGCACAGGTGGGTCTCGTCAACGTCGCCGGCGAGGCGCGTGGCTTTCAGGTCGGCATCATCAACCGCGCCGAGACGATGACGGGCTACCAAGTGGGCGTCATCAACATCATTCGCGACGCCGAGTTGCGCTTCTGCCCGCTCGTGAACATCGGGTTCTGATTCCTCGGCCGATCACTCAAGCATGAACATCCGGCCCTTCGCAGCGATTCGTCCCCGCCCGGAGGACGTCGAGCGCGTCGCCGCCGTCGCGTATGACGTCGTTTCCACGGCGGAGGCGCGGGCGTTGGCGAAAGCGAACGAAAAGAGTTTCCTCCACATCTCGCGCCCCGAGGTCGACATGCCGCTCGACGCGGACTCCTCGGCGGAGGCGGCCTACGCGCAGGCGAGAAAAACGTTCCACGCTTTCTTGGACAACGGCACGCTCGTGCGCGACAGCGAGCGGATGTTCTACGTCTACCGCCAGACGATGGGCGAGCACGAGCAGACGGGCATCGTCGCCACGTTTGACACGAAGGAGTATCTTGCCGGGACGATCAAGAAGCACGAGACGACGCGGCGCGACAAGGAGGACGACCGCGCGCGCCACATCGAGGTTCTTGGGGCGCAGACGGGCCCCGCCTTCCTCGCGTATCGCGACGACAAGGCCATCGACGCGCTCGTGTTCGAGGCGACGCGGGAGACGCCCCTCTACGATTTCACGGCGGAGGACGGCGTTCGCCACACGGTTTGGACGCTCGCGTCCGAGACCTCGTGCCGTGGGGACGAACTCGTCGAACTGTTCGCCCGCGTTCCCGCCGCCTACATCGCCGACGGCCACCACCGCAGCGCGGCCGCGAGCCGCTACGCGCAGGCGCACAACTTCGAGGGCGAGAGCCGCTGGTTTTTGGCGGTCATCTTCCCCGCGAGCCAGTTGGCCATCCTGCCCTACAACCGCCTCGTCGCCGACTTGAACGGACTTTCCGAGGAAGCGTTCCTCGCGCGAGTGTCCGAGACGTTCCGCCTCGACGGCGCGGGGTCGCGGTCGGCGCGGATGTTCGTGGGCGGCCGTTGGCACACGCTCGCGTGGGACGTGCCGAGCGGCACACCGCTCAAGGAGTCGCTCGACGTCGCCTTCCTTCAGGATCATTTGCTCAAACCCATTTTGGGGATCGACGATCCGCGCACGAACAAGCGCATCTCGTTCGTCGGCGGCGTTCGCGGCGAGGACGCGCTCGTGCGCGAAGTCGACGCGGGACGGGCGGCGGTCGCCTTTTCGATGACGGCCGTCTCCATCGACGTTCTGATGGCGCTCGCCGACGCGGGCGAGACGATGCCCCCCAAGTCGACGTGGTTCGAGCCGAAGTTGAGGAGCGGACTTTTCGTCCACGCGGTCGCATGAACAAAATTCGGAAAGCGTGGCGCGTCCTTCGCGCGAAGATGGTTTCGGACCCCCTGCCGGTCGAGGATGTCGCGGCGGGTTGGGCGCTTGGGATGTTCGTGGGTTGCGCCGTGCCGTTCGGCCTGCAGCTGGCCGTGTCGATTCCGCTCGCGCTCATGATGCGCGTCTCGAAGATCGGCGCGACGGTGGGAACGCTGATCACGAATCCCGTCACGATCTTCTTCATCTACCCGGCGCAGACGTGGGCGGTGAACAAAATCCTCTTCGGAGGCTCCCTCACCTTTGAGCGGCTTCTCAACGTCGAGTGGACGTGGGCGGCCGTTCGCCAACTTGGCGCGGAGGTCATGGTCTCGTTCTTCCTCGGCGGCATCATCTTGGGGATTCTCCTGTCGCCGCCCACCTACTTCTTCGTCAAGCGCGTCGTGAGCCTCCACCGCCGTCGGCGCGAGCGGCGTCGCGGGTCGGTTGAGGCGGAGGCGGTCGCAAGCTGATGGAACACGACGCGAAATCCGAGCCGCCGAGCCTTTTTGACCAGCCCGACCTTTTCTCGGCGGCCCCCAAGCCCCGCCCGGCGAAACAACCCGCCGAGGCGTCCAAGCCGTCCCTGACCGGGAAAGGCCCTCTGCGCGACCTCTACGACTTCAACTTCCGCCACTATTCGGCGTATGTCATTTGCTCGCGCGCGATTCCCGCCGTCGAGGACGGCTTGAAGCCCGTCCAGCGGCGCATCCTCCACTCGCTCTGGGAGAAGGACGACGGCCGCTACACGAAGGTCGCGAACATCGTCGGCCACGCGATGCAGTATCACCCGCACGGCGACGCCTCCATCGGCGACGCGCTCTGCGTCTTGGCGAACAAGCTTTGGGGCAAGGGCAAGGGGTATCTCATCGACGGGCAGGGGAACTTCGGCTCGCTCTACACGGGCATGCCGCACGCCGCGACGCGCTACATCGAGTGCCGCCTCACCGACTTGGCCCGCAACGAGGTCTTCAACCGCAAGACGACGACTTACGTGCCCAACTACGACGGGCGGCGCGAGGAGCCGGTCTACCTGCCCTCGAAGATTCCGCTCCTTCTCATGCTCGGCGCGGAGGGCATCGCCGTGGGGCTTTCGACCTCGATCCTGCCGCACAACTTCGGCGAGCTCATCGAGGCGGAGATCGCCTGCCTTCAGAAAAAGCCCTTCGCCCTCTACCCCGACTTCCAGCTCGGCGGCGTGATGGACGTCTCCGACTACCAGGACGGCCTCGGCAAGGTGAAGGTTCGCGCCGTCATCGAGCGCGAGGGGAAGAACCGCCTCGTCATCACGGAACTGCCGTGGGGCGAGACGACCGACTCCATCGCCGAGTCCATCGAGGAGGCGATCAAGAAGAAGAAAGTCGCCGTCCGCCGCTTGAACGACCTCACCTCCGAGAGCGTCCGCATCGAGCTGGAGCTGCAGGCGGGCGCGAACCCCGACAAGACCATCGCCGCGCTCTACGCCTTCACGCATTGCGAGAGGTCGCTCTCCTCGCGCCCGATCGTCCTTCAGGAGGGGCGGCCGAAACTCATGACGGTGAGCGAGATCCTGCGCGTGCAGGTGGATCGCCTCGTCGCGCTCACGAAGCGCGAGCAGGAGATCCGCTTGGGCGAGCTCGACGACCTCTTCCACGCGAGGACGCTCGACCGCATCTTCGTCGAGGAGCGCATCTACAAGCGCATCGAGACCGAGAAGACGATGGCGGGGATTCTCGCGACGGTCAAGGAGGGCTTCAAGCCGTTCCGCGCCGAGTTGCGCCGCGACGTGACGGACGAGGACATCGAGCGTCTTTTGAAGATTCCGATCCGCCGCATCTCGCAGTTCGACATCGACAAGAACCGCGAGGAGATCGAGGCCGTCGAGAGGGAGGAGGCGCAGGTCAAGGACAACCTCGCGCATCTGCGGGCGTTCGTCGTCAAGTATCTGAAGGGGCTGCTGAAGGACTACGCCAAACGCTTCCCGCGCGCGACGAAGATCGAGAAGGGCGCGTTCAAGGAGGTGGACGTGCGGGGGCTGACGGCGAGCGAGCTCTCCATCCGCTGGGATCGCGAGAACAACTACGTCGGCTCCGGGTTGAAGGGCGGCGACGAACTCTTCAAGTGCTCGTCGCTCGACGAGCTCATCCTCGTGTGGAAGAGCGGCCGCTTCCGCAAGGTGCAGCCGGAGGAGAAGATTTTCGTCGACAAGGATCTCCTGATGGTTCTGCGCTACAACCAGGAGAAGGAGCGCGACACACGCGACTTCACGTGCGTCTACGAGGAGGGCGGCTACGGGTTCAGCTACATCAAGCGCTTCACGTTCGGCGGGCTCATCCGCAACAAGGACTACCGCCTCGCGCCGGAGAAGCCGAAGTCGAAGATCCTCCTCTTCGTCGAGGGCTGCGGCGAGACGCTTTACGTCAAATACAAGCCCGCCAAGGGGCAGAAGATCCACCAGCAGGTGTTCCGCCCCCTCGACCCCGTGGCGCGGATCGACCGCGAGACCGGGACGAAGGAGATGAAGAGCGTCGTCGAGATCCGCGCGGCCGGCGCGAAGGGCAAGCAGCTGACGACGAAGCCCATCGCCCGCCTCGCCTTCTCGAAGGGGTCGTGGTGGGACGAGTCCGAGCCGCTCTCGAAGGGCGTCCTCGATTGAGACGCCCATGAACGCGCACCTCATCATCGGCGAAGACGACTATCTCGTGGACGAGGCGGTTCGCGAGGTTCTCGGCGGGATCGAGGATCGCGAAATCATCGACTCGTCGAAGTCGTCAACGGCGGATTTGCAGCTTCTCGACGTGACGCGCGCGCGGGAGAGCCTCTTGACGCCGCCTTTCCTCTCGCCGCGCAAGGCGACGTGGTGGAAGAACGTCTGGTTTCTGCCGGGCGGCGGGGCTGACGCGGCCGCCGAGGGGCGGCGGAAAGTCGCGGAGGATGTCAAGGCCGCCTTGGAATCGTTCGCCGCGACGTGGGCGTCCTGTTCGCTGCCCGAGAACCAAGTCTTCGTCCTCTCGGCCCCGCGCCTCTTGAAGACGTCCGTTTTCGCCAAGACGCTCGCGGGGCGCGTCTCGGTGCGCGTCTTCGAGGCGGGCAAGCCGTGGGAGGCCGCGCGCGAGGCGGAGCGGCGGGCGCGGGAGTTCGCGGAGCGGCTGGGTCTCCGCTTCGAGGGGGCGGCCCTCTCGCAGTTCGTGGCGCGTGTCGGCACGTCGTCGCGCGCGCTCATGAGCGAGCTCGGAAAGATGCGCGACTTTTTGGGCCCTGGCGAGACGAAGATCCGATCCCAGGACGTCGCGGCGATCACGAGTTCGGGCGGACTCGACGAGACGGAGGTTTGGGACGTCACTGACGCCGTGGGGCGGCGCGACTTGCAAGCGGCGCTCGCCGCGCTCGCGCCCTTCGAGCTTGAAAAGGGCTTCGCCGTTTTCATGAGCGGCGTTTTGGAGAAGTTCTTCCGCCAGCTCATCGAGGTCAAGGAAGGGCGACCGACGACGCTCAACCCGTATGCGCTCAAGAAGAACACGGCTTTCGCGGCGAACTGGACGCTCTCGGAGCTGCGGCGGGCGCGCGAGCGGTTCTTCCAGTTGCGCGAGGAAGTCGTCTCCGGCACACAGGCGGGCGACGTCCGCGTCGTCCTCGACCTCATCCGCGCCGTCTTGGGCGTGGGTAGTGCGGGGAGAAGTGCTTAGCGCATAGTGCTTAGTGCTTGGCGCGTGGCGGGTAGGGCGCGATGACCCCATCGCGCCGCGCCGCCCGTCTACAGCCGCATGGAAATGCGGTGGAGGTGTTCGACGATCTTTGGGTCGAAGTTTTCCGCGAGGAACGGGAGGATCGCGTGGCGGACTTTGTTGCGTTCGATGGAGAGGTCGTTGTTGGAGGCGTCCTCGCACCACGCTTCGCCGAACTTCCGCAGGTAGTCCTTCAACTCGCGGTCGCGGCAGCCGAGCAGGGGGCGGACGAACGACACGCCGTTCACCTCGCTTGTCTCGCGCATCCCCGACAGCGAGGCGCGGCGCAATTTAAGGATGAACGTCTCCGCGACGTCGTCCATGTGGTGGCCGGTCGCGATGGCCTGCAAGCGGAGGCTCTTGGCGCAGCGGGCGAAGAAGTCGAGCCGCACGCGCCGCGCCGCCATTTCGAGCGATTCGCCCTTGCGCCGCTCGACGTGCGCGTGGGTGCCGCGAAAGGGCACGCCCAAACGCTTGGCGAGCGCGCGCACGAAGCGGTATTCGGCCTTGGATTCCGGCCTGAGGCCGTGGTCGACGTGGAGGATGACGAAGCGCGTGGCGGCGTTTTTCTTCTTGCCGCCTTTCGTCAGCAGGAACGCGAGCGCGACGGAGTCCGCGCCGCCGCTGACGGCCAGTCCGATGCGGCCTGGCGGAAGGATGGAGCGATTGATTTTCATAAGTTGAAAAGTTGAAAAGTGGAAGAGTGGAAAAGTGCTAGGTGCTTAGTGCATAGTGCTTAGTGCCTGGTGCTTGGTGCGGGCTGGGTAGGGCGCG
>CAVEND010000057.1:0-6940 GCA_963616865.1 Faecalibacterium prausnitzii
GCGAGAAGGGCAACATCGAGTATCTGGCGTGGCTCTCCAAGCCGTGATTTTGGCGGCACTTTTGAAATTGATTTATTTCGTGCGTTCGTGCTATAATATCCATAGGAATGAAAACGGTTGAATCCTTTTGGCACGCCATCTTCAAGAACAATCCGACCTTTCGGCTTGTGCTGGGGCTGTGCCCCACGCTCGCGGTGACGACGTCGCTTGAGAACGCGCTCGGCATGGGGCTCGCCGCCACGTTCGTCCTCGTCGCGTCCAACGGCCTCGTCTCGGCCCTGCGCAAGCTCATCCCCGACGCCGTCCACATCCCCTGCTACATCGTCATCATCGCGACCTTCGTGACGGCCATCGACCTCTTGATGCAGGCCTACCTCCCCGCGCTCTCCTCGTCGCTCGGCATCTTCATCCCGCTCATCGTCGTCAACTGCATCATCCTCGGCCGCGCGGAGGCGTTCGCGTGCAAGAACCCGGTCCTCGACTCCCTCGCGGACGGCCTCGGCTCCGGCCTCGGCTTCACGCTCTCGCTCTCGCTCATCGCGACCGTCCGCGAGATCTGCGGCGCGGGGACGCTGACCGTCTGGGGCGACCTCGCCTTCAAGAACTTGAACCCCGGGCCCGTCACGCTCGCCATCCTCCCGGCGGGCGGCTTCGTGACGCTCGGCCTCCTGTTGGCCCTCATGAACCACGCGCAGGCGGCCCTCGCCCGCCGCCGGGGGCTTGAGGCCCCGCTTCCCGTCCACCTCGACTGCCGCCATTGCGCGCAATGCGGGAAGGGGAGGGCGGCCTCGTGAAGTGTCCCAAATGCGGCGCGGACGAGGATCGCGTGCTCGACTCGCGCACGGCGCGTGACGGGGCGGCCATCCGCCGCCGCCGCGAGTGTTTGACGTGCGGCGCGCGCTTCACGACCTACGAGGAGGTTGACCGCGACGAGGTTCAGGTCATCAAGCGCGACGGCCGGCGGCAGACGTTCGCGCGGCAGAAGATCGAGAAGGCGATCCGCCAGGCGTGCGGCAAGCGGAGCATCTCGAACGAGCAGATCAAGTCCATGATCGACGAGGTTGTCTCGAAGATCGAGGGCGACGAGATCCCGTCCTCGCAAATCGCCGACTACGTGATGGAGAGCCTCCACCGCGTGGACGAGGTCGCCTACATCCGCTTCGCCAGCGTCTACCGCCAGTTCCGCGACGTCGCGGAGTTCCTTTCAGCCATCACGGAGATCGTCCGCAAATGAACGCCACCCGCTGCCAACGCCCGCCCCTGCGCGTCGCGCTCCTCGGTTTGGGACGCGCCATGTTCGAGACGCACTACCCCGTCTTCAAGGCGCACCCCGCGCTCTTCCAGGTCGTCTGCGCGTGCGACCTCATCCGCGAGCGGCGCGACATCGTCGCGCGCGACTTCCCGGCGTGCAAGATGTTCCGCCGCCTCTCCGACATGCTCGACGAGCGCGAGATCGACCTCGTGGACATCGCGACGCCGACGGTCAGCCACGTTCACGACGCGCTCGCCTCGCTCAAACGCGGGTTCTGGACGCTCTTGGAGACGCCCATGGCCCTCACCTACGAGGACGCCCTCATCCTCAAAGGGGCGGCTTTGAAGGCGCGGAACCGCCTGCTCGTCCTCCAGCGCGGCTTCTTCGCGCCCGACTTCCTGCTGGCGCGGCAGATGATGGCGGACCCGCGCCTCGGCACGATCCACGAGATCGTCATCCGGCGCGAGGATTACGTTCGCCGCGACGACTGGCAGTGCGTCAAGCGTTTGGGCGGCGGCGCCGCCTACTACGCGATGTGCGACTTGATCCTTCAGGCGATGAAGCTCCTGCCCCTGCCGCCCGTGCAGATGTGGAGCGATCTGAAGCGGACGGCCTCGACGGGCGACGCGGAGGACGACGTCCGCGTCTGCCTGAAGACACGCGAGCAGATTTCGGCCGACATCCACTTCTCCGGCGGGGCCTTCCCCGGCGACCGCTCGCCCTCGTTCACCATCCGTGGCGACCGCGGCGTCTTCAAGGTCGAGCCGGACGCGCGCGAGGGGACGCTCCTCGCCCTCGACCCCGCCTTCAAGCTGCCGCGCCGCCGCGCCTCCGTGCGGACGCCGCCGTTCCGCGACATGCACGAGAAGATCCCCCTGAAGACGTTCGCCGTCTCCCTGCCGCGCAACACGGTTTCGGGGCCCTCCGCCTTTTGGAAGCACGTCTACGACACCGTGCGCACGGCCGCGCCGTTCCCCATGACGCTGGAGGACGCGATCGAGACGGTCAAGTTCGCGCACCTCATGAAAAAGACGAGCCCGTTTGGAGTGTGATGAAAGAATCCACCGCGATGACGCAAAGTCTGGAAGACTACCTGGAGGCCATCTACCTGTGCGTCCTGGAGGGGAAGAAGGCGCAGGTTCGCGACATCGCCCGGCGCCTCGGCGTGAAGATGCCCTCGGTCGTCAAGGCCCTGCACGAGCTCAAGCGGCTCGAGCTCGCCGTCCAGGAGCCCTACGCGCCCATCGAGCTGACGGCGAAGGGCGCGCGCGTGGCGAAGAGCGTCCTCTCGCGCCACCACCTCCTCCGCGCCTTCCTCCTCAAACTGGGCGTCTCGAAGAAGAACGCCGACAAGGACGCCTGCTTGATGGAGCACATCCTGTCGGCGGAGACGCTCGACAAGATCCGTTCTTACACCGAAAAAGAGAATCCATGAAAAGCCAACTCAACACCCTGCGCCAGCTTCAGGAGCTCGTCCTGACGCGCGACGAACACATCCAGAACGGCGACGGCCGCAGCCTCGACAAACTCAACGAGTCCATCCAGGCCCTCCAGGCGGAATTGAACCCCCAGGTCTCGGCGGTCTACCAGCGGCTTTACAAGAAGAGCCACATCGTCATCTCGGCCATGACGAACAACGGGTGCGCCGTCTGCGGCATGAAGGTGCCCATCTCGCAAGTCCAGCAGGTGTGTCTGGCGCGTCACCTCGTCACGTGCTCGAGCTGCGGGCGCATCCTCTTCGCGGACGACCCGGAGGCGGCGCGCAACGTGACGGAGGCCGTGCGCGAGGAGACGCCGCGCACGGGCGTCTCGCGCTTCAGCGCCGAGGAGCTGATGGTGGCGGACTTGGGCGACGTCGACCGCGTCGGCGCCATCGAGAAACTCGCGCGGGCGATGGAGGAGGGCGGGTTCATCAAGAACTCCGAGCGGCTCGTCACGTCGGCCTTGGAGCGCGAGAACGTCATCTCGACGGCGATGGGCGAGGGGCTCGCGTTCCCCCACGTGCGCGGCGTGGAGGGCGGCGCGCTCACGTTCGCCCTCGGCGTCTCCAAGAAGGGGATCGACTGGGACGGCGAGAACACGGTGAACATCGTCGTCCTCTCGGCGATTCCCGTGGCCGTGTCGGCCTTCTACATCCGCCTCGTCTCCGGCCTCGTCCAGTCCCTCACGAAGGAGGCGAACAAGGCGGCGATCCTCGCGGCCGGCGACTCGACCGCCCTCTGGAAGGCGCTCTCGAAAGCCACGCGCGCGGCCGTCAAGTGATGCGCCGCGCCCTCCTGTCGCTTGCCGCCGCCGCCCTCGTCGCGGCGCCGGCGTTCTCCGCCGACGCCCTGACGGCGGTTCCCTACCGAAGCGCCGCCGCGTGCGACAGTTCGGGGCACGTCTTCTTCTCCGACCACCCCGACGAGACGGCCTACATCGCGAGCGTGAGCAAGTTGATGACCGCGTTTCTCGTCTTCGAGGACATCCGCGACAAGAAATACACGCTCGCCACGCGGGTGGTCGCGGGCGAGGAGGTCGCCTATTCGGAGCCGAGCTGGGTGGGGCTTAAAAAAGGCGACGCGATGAGCGTCCGCGACTTGCTCTTCGCGCTTCTCGTGGGGAGCGCGAACGACGCGGCCGTCGTGCTGGCGCGTCACGCCGAGGGCTCGGTCGAAGCCTTCGTGGCGCGGATGAACAGCCGCGCCAAATCGCTCGGCATGGAGCGGACGGTCTACTCGAATCCGAGCGGCCTGCCGCCGAGCAAGGCGCGGCGGTATCCGTGGAAGGGCTTCAACGTCTCGACGGCCAACGACCAGCTGCGCCTCGCCCGCGCCCTGCTGGCGCACCCGGAGGTCTTCGCCTTCACGTCGGTGGAAAGCGTCGAGTTCATCAAGACGGCGGACGGCTACCGCGTGAGCCTCGAACGGGACGCGGCGAAGGACGGCGAGAAACTCGTTCGGCGCGTCGCGAACCACAACCGCTTGTTGGGGCGCGAGCTCCCCAGCGTGGACGGGCTCAAAACGGGCTACATCGACGCGGGCGGGAGTTCCATCCTCGTGAGCGCGAAAGAGAAGGATCGGCGCGTCTTCGTCGCCGTCCTCGGCTCGGGCTCGAAACTCGACGCGAAGCGGCGCGTCCTTCGGAAAAGCGCGGACGTCCGCGACGACGCGGCGCGGCATCTTCTTCTTGACATCCTCTCAACGATGGCGTGGTGAGACATGAAGGCACTTTCAGACATTTTAAAGGACATCCAAGGACGCATCGAAAAAGCGTGTGCGCGGGCGGGGCGCGATCCCTCGGCGGTCGAGATCGTCGCCGTCACGAAGACGCACGGGCCCGACGTCGTGCGCGAAGCCCTCGACGCGGGGCTTTCGGTGATCGGCGAGAACAAGGTTCAGGAGGCGTCGTGGAAGAAGGCCGAATCTCCCGCCGGGGGCTTTTGGCATTTGATCGGCCACTTGCAGACGAACAAGGTGCGTCCCGCGCTGGAGATTTTCGACGTCATCGAGAGCGTGGATTCCGTGAAACTCGCCTCGCGCATCCAAGCGGTCTCCGACTCGTTCGGGTTCTCGCCGCGTGTCCTTCTCGAAGTCAACGTCGCGGGCGAGTCGTCGAAAAGCGGCGTGAGTGTCGAGGGGCTGAAGCCGTTGTTGGAACACTGTCTCGCCGACTGCCCCCGCCTCCAAGTCGAGGGGTTGATGACGATGGCGCCGTTCTCGACAAACCCGGAGGATGCGCGACCTTTCTTCCGGAAGTTGCGCGAGTTGCGGGACGAGTGCGAGACGACTTTCGGCGTGTCCCTGCCGCGCCTTTCCATGGGCATGAGCGGCGACTTCGAGGTCGCGGTCGAGGAGGGCGCGACGTGGGTGCGGTTGGGGACGTGCCTTTTCGGCGAACGCCCGAAGATCGCGCGGCGCGAGGTCGCGGGCGAGGCGGAGGGGTTCGCGTCGGGCGGCCTCGACTCGTTCTCCGGCGAGGGCCCGACCGTGAAGGTTCTTGACTTATGAAAATCGGCTGTCACCTCTCGTCGAGCGGCGGGTTTCTCGCCATGGCCGTCTCGGCCGTCTCCATCGGCGCGAACGTCTTTCAGTTCTTCACGCGCAACCCGCGTGGCGGCGCGGCGAAGCCCATCGACGCGGGCGACGTGGACGCTTTCAAGGACTACGCCGCCGCGCACAACATCGGGCCCGTTTTGGCGCACGCCTCCTACACGCTCAACGTCGCCTCGGACAAGCCCTCGACGCGCGCGTTCGCCGAGTCGGTCTTCGTTGACGACTTGAAGCGTTTGGAGCGGATCCCCCACGCGCTCTACAACTTCCATCCGGGCTCCCACGTCGGGCAGGGGTTGGAGCAGGGCAAGGATCTCGTCGTGGGGGCGTTGAGAAAAGTTTTCTCGAAAGCCCCGTCCGCGCCGTGGAAGACGACGGTTCTCTTGGAAACGATGTCGGGCAAAGGCTCCGAGATCGGCGGGACGTTCGATGACATCGCCGAGATCATCGCCCGCGTCGAGAAGTCGCTCGGCGCGACGGATCTCTTGGGCGTGTGCCTCGACACGTGCCACGTCTTCGACGCGGGCTACGACATCGTGAACGATTTGGATGGCGTTGTCGGTGAATTCGACCGCGTCATCGGACTCAAACGCCTCAAGGCCATCCACCTCAACGACTCGATGAACGCGCTCGCCTCCCACAAGGATCGCCATGCGCGGATTGGGAAGGGGAGTTTGGGGCTTGACGCGATCCGCCGGATCGTCAACCATCCGTCATTGAAAGACTTGCCGTTCTACCTTGAAACGCCGTGCGACCTCCAAGGCTACAAGGAGGAGATCGCGCTCGTCAAGTCGCTGCGGGACGACGCTTGAAGTTCTTGGGGAGTTCCACTCGCGATGGTCGGCTTTGCGCTTTCGACAAACTGGTGCGCCCGTCGTCTCGCGTCGGGTGAGGCGATTGTCGACGAGGCGCTTTCCTTGGGCTTCGCGTCGCTCGAATTGGGCTACCACACGACGTCAGGGCAGGTGGCGGGCTTCAAGCGGCGGCTTTCCGAAATGCCCGTCGGCTCCGTCCACGCCTTCGCGCCCGTTCCCCTCTCCGCGCCACGCGGCTACCCCGAACTCTACGCGCTCGCCTCCTTCGACGAGGAGGCGCGGAAGATGGCAAAGTTCCAAATCCTCAAAAACGTCGCCTTCGCCGCCGACATGGGGGCGGACACGCTTGTTTTGCACATGGGGCGCGTTCCCGCCCGCACGTTGTTCTCGCGGCAAAGCGTTCGTCGCCGCCTCTCCCGTGGGAAGAAGATGCTCGACATCGCGCGGCGCGAGTTGGAGGCGCTTTCCCCCGACCTTGAAAAGCACCGCGTCACCCTCGCGCTCGAAAACTTGCCCGCGTTCGAGGCGTTCCCCTGCGAGACGGAAATCACGGAACTTCTTTCCGCCGAGTTTCCGTTCGTCCGCGCCTGGTTCGACACGGGGCATGACCGCGTGCGCGAGCGGCAGGGGTGGAAGGAAGAACTAAACGCCCCCGCGCTCGACACGTGGGCGTTGCCGTTTCTCGCCGGGATGCACATCAACGATGTCCTTGACAAGACCGACGACCATCTGCCGCCGGGGCAGGGGCGCGTCGATTTCAACGCCCTGCGGCCGCTGGCGGAAAAATCCCCCCACATCGTCTTCGAGCCGAACGAAAGCGTCTCACGCGAGGACTTGGCCAA
>CAVEND010000058.1:0-6908 GCA_963616865.1 Faecalibacterium prausnitzii
GCGCGAAAGCGGGCAGTCCACGAGGTCGCGGAACTGCGGCACGGTCAGGCGGCATTGCCGCGCCATCATGCCGAGGATCGTGTCGCCGATGTCCTTGCCCGAATGGCTGACCTTCGTCTTGGCGAGCGTCTTGCGCCCGTCCGCCGTGTGGTAGATGTAGTAGGTGTGGTCACCCTCCGACGCGGCGAACCCCTTGCGCGTCAGCGCGGCCATCACGGCCTTGCGCGGCCTAGGCACGGTCGGCCTCCTCGAACGTCGCGAGAAGGCGGCGCTTCGCCTTCCGCGCCGATTCGGTGAGCTCCGCGTCGTCGGCGAGCGCGTATTCCTTCCAGAGGAAGGCGAGCTGCTCGCGGACTTCGGCGGCGAGCGCGTCCTTCGTCTCGGCGAACGCGTCAAGCCCGATCTCGTCCGCCGTCGCCGTGTGCAGTCCGTCCTTCACGGCGACCTCGACCGGCAGGGAGACGCCGCGCCGCTTGCGCATCCGCGTTCCGTCCACCTCGAAGTCGAGCGGCACGGGCGGGGCGAAGCGCGGGCGGCCGGGGCTCTCGACGACGAGCGTGAGGATGTAGGCCACGGCGTCGTCGATTCCCACGCCGTAGCGGCGCAGCTTCCTGTCTGCCCGCCGCGACAGGTCGCGGTCGACGGAGACAGTCCGATCGAGGGTGCAAATCATTTGTGTGGTAGTCCTTGTGGTTGTCCGAGCGCATATTATCGCACAACGGACGCGGGGATGTCAATAGGCCGCCCCGCGCCGTCCACGCCAAACCGCGCCAAACCACGCCACTTCGCGCAGTTGACGCGCCTTGCCGCGAAGTGGTATAATACGCGGCGAAAGGTGGTATGAAAGATGGCGGAAACTATCAAGACAGCCCTGCGGTCGATCGTCGCCGACGTGCGAGCGTGGAACCGCCCCTATGAACCGCCCGCGCGCGATCCGCGCGGCATCGGACGTCACTTCGCGAATGTCGGCATCCGCCTCTCCGCCGCCGCAAACGCGCTCGCCCGTCAGCGTCCGGAGGTCTTCGCCCATGCCTAAAGAGATGCACATCGCCGCCCGGAACTCGAACGGCGACATGATAGCCTATCACGAGAACCCCTACCCGTCGGCGGACGTCGTTGAGCTCTTCGAGCGCCATTGTCCCGGCTCGGCGAAGATGCTCCTCGAAATGGCGAAGGCCGATCAGGACAACGCGCACGCCCTGGAGATCCGCAAGGCGAACCAGGCGACGCTCCGCACGTGGGCGGGCGTCCTGCTCGTCCTCATCTTCGTCACCTCGATGACGGTGCTCATGTGCACGGGTCACTGGGCGTCCGGCTCGGCGAGCCTGTTCATGGCCATGATCTCCCTCGCTGGCACAATCCTCGGCAACCGCGAACGGCGCAAGTAGCCCGTCAGTCCTGTCCCTTCGCGCCGCCGTCGGACGGTCAGAGCTGGCCGCTTCGGAGGAGTTCGTCGGCCTTCTCGATGCCCATCCTGCGGCCTCGCTTGATCACGTTGATCGTCCGCTTGCGCTCCTTCAAGTCCTTGTTTTCGAGGTCGCGCCAGGCGTTGAGGAAGTTCACCTCGATTTTCCGCATCGCCGCGTCGCTCAATCCGTAGGTCTCCTTCCACTTCGTCAGCATCTCCGCGTAGCGCTTCGGATCGACCCTGTTCAACGCGCCGTCGAGGTTCGCGCTCTCCTGCATCAACTTGCGCTGGCAGTAGGTGATCGTCGCCTGGACGCGCTTCAGTTCGTCCTTCACCGGCTGCGCGTCCTTCTCCGGACTTCCGCACTGGATCTTGACGAACCTTTTGAGGATTGGCGACGCGATGGGTATCTTGTTCACCGCGATCCCCAGCCACTCCGGCGCGTCGCCCTCGCCAGCCTTGGGGTCGACGCCATTGTAGCCGAACTGGTAGAAGGAGCGTCCGCCCGTCATGTTCCAGAGGATCTTGCCGGTCTCCAAAGCATACTGCGCGTTGTTTTCAAGCGACTCGCCGCGCATCGCCCACGTGTTGGGGTCATACATCGGCGCGCCTCGGAAGTTGTCTCGCGGGTTCTCGCCCGTCGCGGCCGCGAACGCGAGCCGCAGGAGGTCGAAGATCGGCGTCGAGAACGTGAAGTCCGGCGCGAGCGTCTTCAGCGTCGCCGCGCTCGCCGCGCCAACCGCGCCACGCTCCGGGCCGACGCGCATGAGCCCCATCTTCTCCGCGACCTCTCCCGCCGCGTGGTCGGCCGCCCACGAGAAGAGACGGTCTTGGTCGTCGAGCGGAAGCGCGAGGCAGACGGACGTGTAGCCGTCGGGGCTGTTCCAGAGCGGCGTGACGTTGTAGTTCTCCCGCGTGTAGGTCGAGAGGTTGCGGTTCGCACGCTCGCACGCCTGGAGGTAGTCGTAGGCGTCGCCGAGCGGGGACTCCCTCACCTTCTCCTCGTCGTCGTCGAACATCGAGCGGATCGCCGCCGCGAGGACGCCGTTCGCCGCGAGCGTCGCGAAGAACCGCCCCGTCCACGACGACGCGCACTTGGCCAGCGTCTCGCCCGGACGCTCCCTGACGGCGCGGAGCGTCTGCGTGAAGCCCTTCTCGATGGCGTTGAAGAACTGGTTGACCGTCGCCTGGATCGCCCGCGTGTCCGCGCCGCGCCGCTCGACCTCGCCGAGACCGACGTTCTGCTTGACGAGGACGCCGCTCTCGGCCGCGCTCCGCTCGAGACCGTATCGCTGGCGGTCGTGGAGATACGCGACGACCTTCGCGAACATGTCGTTGTATTCGATCTGCCGCACGTTCATGTTGAACGGGTTGCGCTTTGACTTCAACGCGCGGCGGATCCACTCCATCCGCGAGGCGGACGGTGCCTGGCGCTCGATCTCCATGCCGTGGCGGTTGAAGAAGTCGTTGGCGAACCCCTCCGTCGCCCTGCCGGTCGTCCGCGCCGCGAAGCTCACGAACATGTTGCCCTTCAGGACGCGCCGCGCCTTCTGCTGGATCTCGAAGAGACGCGCCTCCTCGGCGGCGTCGCCCGTGTCACGCGCCGCCCAGACCCTGCGCTGGAAGTCGTTCGGGTCTTGGAGATACTTGACGATCTCGTGCGCCTCGGCGACGAACGGGTAGATGGAGTTCCGGAAGCCGGGCAGGACGCCGACTCCGGCGGCAAGCGGCTTCGAGCGCTTGGCCAGCGACTGCGCGACGAGCTGCGTCAGCCCCGCCGTGCCGGGCGCGACGGCGCGGGCGAGCGCCTTGGCGGGCGTCTCGTGCATCCCCGGCATGTGCTTCTCGATGGAGCCGAGGTTGCGCGACGCGTCGACGGGCGCGTAGCCCAGGTTCCAGTCGATCATCAACTTGCGGCAGATCGCGTTCACGCGCATCGCGAGCGCGAACTCGCGCCCGCCGTTCTTGAAGCCGTCCGCGATCTGGCGCGGCACGACGAGCGTCCGCTTCTCGCCATTCTCGACGTAGTTGAGGAGGCCGTAGCGGCTACCGTGCGGCACGTCCCGCTCCGCGCGCGGCAAGTCGCGGACGCCCTCGACCCCGGCGGCGAGGAGCGCGTCCCGCGTCTCGATGACAAGGTGGTTTCGGCGCGTGGCCTGCATCAGTTTCTCGTGCCGCTCCCACGTCGCGCTGCGAACCTCCTTCTTGCTCGCGAACGAGCCGACGAGTTTCGCGTCCCAGCCGCCGAGCTCGCCGGCGTAGTCGAACATCTGCGTCACCACGTCGTCGCCGCCGTTGAGGCCACGCGCCCTCGCGTCCGCCCGCGCCTGTTCAATCGCGTCAAGCTCCTCGACGGAGTGGACGCGCTTCGTCGCGACGTAGTGCGCCTGTGTCCTCATGTAGTTGACGAACCCCTCGCCGAGCATCTCCGAGACGCGCGGGTCGTTGAGGATCTCCTGCTCGATGATCGCGTGGAATCGCCGCCCGTAGTCCTCCAGGTGCGCCCACTTCTCCGCGCCGAGACGCCGCGCCATGTCGCCGAGGATCGCCCGCGCCTGGGCGCCGTCCTCGCCGAACGACCCGGCGCGTCCCTGCGTCTCGATGACGCGCATCTGGTCGAGGTAGACCGAGCGGTCTTCCTGCGTCAGCCCCCAGCGCTCGCCCGCCTCGAGCTCAAGCTCGCGCATCTTGTCGACGTAGACCATGCCCTCGTTCGCCGCGCCGCGCTCCCACGCCGTGCGGCTGATCTCCAATTCGTTCAGCGTCCGCTTGACGTTCCCCGTGAACCTCTCGATCTCGGCCTCGACCGCCTCGATCTCCGCCGCCGGTGCGCCGCGCTTGCGCATTTCACGGACGACCTCTCGCTTCGCCTTGACGTAGGCTCTCGTCTTCGCGTCGATCCGGACGACCGTCGGGGCCATCCTGTCGTGGAACGCGACGAGAAGGTGCTCCTTCGCGCCGTCAGCCAAACTCCCCGCCGGGATTGGCTTTTCGATGTCCGCCTTCAACTCGGCGAGCCGTCGCTCCGTCTCGCGGCTCATGCTCCTGCGGACGGCCGCGTAGACCTCGGCGTGCGCCCGCGTCGAAACGCCGCGAATCGACAGCTCGCGGAACGCGGAGGCCAGCTTCGGCGACTGCGCGATTGTGTCAACCACCGCGTCATACCACGACGGTGCGCGGCTCTTCATCTCGGCCGGCATCGTCAGGAACGCGCCGAACGTCGCGTCCGTCAGTTCCTTCAAGGAGAGCGACTGGCCACGGCTCACGGTCTCCCCGCTCACCGGGTCGGTCTGCGGTCCGCCATACGCCCAGTCAAGGAAGTCGCCCGCCTCCCTGCGCATCTTCGCCTCGACGTTTTCCGCGCCCCTCGCGCCGGATGCCCTCACTTTCGCCGCGACCGCCTTGCGGACGCCGTCGCCGATCTTTTGGACGCGGCCGACGACGCCGGGCTGGCGCGGCAAGTTCATGGCGATCTGCGCGATCTCGTGCGCGAACACGCCCCGCGCCGCCGACTGCCCGCCGGCCTCGATTCCCTCGACGCGCCTCTCGCCGAGGAGCGTCAGCTGGCGGCCAAGCTGCTCGTCGCTCCGCGCCTTCTCGTTGCGGATTTCGCGGGGTGTGTGCGCCGCCGCCCAGTCGGGGTCTTCGTTCAGGAAGAAGCCGTGCTGCTTCAACCGCGCCTTTTCGGCGGCCATGTCCGTCCTGTCCACGATGCCGAACACGTCGGCCGCGATGGTCAGCTCGCCGCCGCGCCCGTGCTTCGCGAAGCCGGGGAGACGCGCCTTGACGTCGGGGCCCTTGACGCGGCCGGTCAGTTGCTTCCAGAGCGCGAGCAATTCGGAGACGGGCAGCGACATGGGGTTGAGGCGGCCGAGCTGCGAGAGCGGTGTCGTCGTCGCGTTCATCAATTCGCGGCTCGCCGTCAGCCCGTAGTTGGAACGCTCGCCCATGTTCTCCGGAGCGTCCGCGACGCGCACACCGCCGGGCAGGTTCTCGGCCTTCGGCCGAACGGTGAAGATGTCCGAACTCGGCAATTCGCTCGCGTTCACCCGCCCGACGTTCATCCTGATGTCGGGGTTCGCCGCGCTAAACGCGCCCGTGTTGTCCGTCGCCGACTTGATCTGCGTGGGGGAAAACACAATGTAGTCGACAGTGGTCTTCTGCATTTCGCCAAGTCCGGCCCCATCCCTGACGTTTCGAATGATCACGCCGTCGTAGCCGCGAGCCTCGGCGTATGACGCGATCTCGTTCGCGTCCTTGAAGCCACCCTTGAATGGGATGTATCCCCATTCGCGTCCCTTCGCATCCACTTCAAGCGGTTTGCGGATGTTCAAGAACACGGCATACTCTGTCGCTCCCATCGATCCGGCGATGTCCGCGTCGGACGAGAAGAAGAACCCTGCGCTTCTCTCTCCAGTCGCGTCACGGCGAAACACCGTGAACTTCCGATGGTCGGTCTTGTATTCGCGGCGCGTGGCGTCCCATGTCTTGACTTCCTCGGTCGAACTTGTCCCATGAAAGACGACAAGCGGCTCGCCGTTCTCGTCAACGACCTTCGATGCGTTCTTCGGGTCTCCCTCCCAGTCGCCGAACCAGGACTTGAACTGCGGCGTCTTTGTCTGTTGGCGTTCCTTCCCGACCGAGAACTTCGCGTTGCCCCCTTGCGCTCCTGCGGAAGATTGTGATATAATGTCACCCGAAACAAGCGAAGAGAGATCTTCGGGCGTTTTGACTCGGTTGCCGTCGGCCTGTTTGTTTAGCGTTGAGATTGTCCGCCCACTCAGGCCAATGACGGCAACCTTGTTCTTGTCAAGGAACAGCATCCGGCCGTTCTTCGCAAGACCTTCGTAGAAGTTCTCGTTGGCCGCCTCTCGCGGATATGCGCTCGCAAGGAACTCATGCCGTCCGTTGCGGTCGACGCTTTCGCGGAAGACAACCATGACGGGTTTCTCGATCCCTTTCTTCGTGGCGATCTGCATCTCCGTAAGGATGACGAACGCCTTTCCGTCGGAGAAGACGGCGACGGGCTGACCATACGCCGTCGGGAGCGCGGAGATTTGCTCTTCCGAGAACCCATGCCCGCGCTTCAGTTTCCGCACGATGTCCGTCCGCGTCCGAATCGGTAGGTCGGGTATGCCAACGGCCTTCAGGGTTTCGGGCATATCGGAGAACGAGACTTCCTTGCGTCGTCCGACGGGGTTTCCTTTCGCGTCGCCGGAAATCGCCTCGCGAATGTCGCTCGCCAGGTTCGGGTTTACCCTCGCCACGCTCATCTTGATGCCGTTGTCTTGTCCTGTGGCGGCGGCGCGAGCCGCCGCGCCCGCTCCCTCGCCCCGTCGCACGGAGAACGGCACGTCGCCCTCGTAGGGGACGACATCAACAAGCCGCGCCCACGCCTCGGTGTTCGCGATCTCACGCGCCGTCTCCCAGTCGAGGTCGAACGCGGGGTCGCCCTCCTCGATGCGGCTCTTCACGTAGTCGAGGACGCCCATGCCGCTGT
>CAVEND010000059.1:0-6831 GCA_963616865.1 Faecalibacterium prausnitzii
TCGAGCCGTTCGGCTCGCTCTCCCGCCTGAAGCAGCAGGTCAACAAGGCGACGCGGGAGGATCACCGCACCATCATGGACGCGATGATCAAGCTCTACGCCCAATACAAGGAAACGCTCGAAAAGCAGTCGATGGGCTTCAAGATGAGCGCGTGGGACGAGAAGCTCCTGCGCTACGGCCGCGACTTCGAGAAGAACATGATGGATCTGTCCGTCAACATCCCGCTCGAGGACGCGCTCGACCTCGGCTGGAAAATCCTGTCCGACACGTTCGAGAAGAGCGAAGTCGGCATCCCCTCCAAACTCTCCGACAAATTCTGGCCCAAACACGCATGAAAAAAATCCTCCCCCTCCTCGCCACCCTGACGACGCTCGCGGGGTGCTTCTCCTTCGACGCGGCGACCTTGCCGCGCACGGGTGACGAACACCTGGTCGTCTCCAACTACGGCTGGTATCTCTTCGGGTCGATCCCGCTCGCCGGCGGCAACGCGACAGACCCGGAGACGCGGTGCGGGCCGTGGGCGTTCTTCCGCGACGACGTCACGATGGACAAGCTCCAGGGGCGCCTCACGTCCTACGCCGCGACGAAGCCGGATCGCCAGCTCGTCGACCTCATCTACCACACGCACAACGAGATCTTCTTCCAGATCCCCTTCTCCGAAATCCCCCTGCCCATCCCCTACGTCATCTGCTACCGCCAGATCCAACTCTCCGGAACTTTGAAATGAGAAAACTCCTCGCCCTTCTCGCGCTCGGCGCGACGCTCGCCGGCTGCTACTCCATCCACGTCTCGGACGAGGGCGGTCGCAAGATGTGCCTCGTCGACAACTCGTGCCTGCTGCTCTTTGGGTTCATCCCCATCGTCTCCGGCGACATCGCCTCCGAGTTCGACACGGACTTCGTTTTCTGGCAGGACACGACGACGGTCGAGAACAACCTCCGCCTCGTCGAACGCGCCATGCGCCAGGAACGCGCCACCAACTGGCGCGAGGCGTCGAGCTTCCGCGACAACGAATCCGTGCTGGTCTTCCTCCTCAAACGCACGACCCTGCGCACGAGCGCGGAGCTCATCCAGCCCTTCGACGAATGAGAATCGCCCAGCACGTCCGCGCCCTGCAAGGCTATGTGCCGGGCGAGCAGCCGCGGTCGCGCCGCGTCGTCAAGCTCAACACAAACGAGAACCCCTACCCGCCGTCGCCGAAGTGCGCGGCGGCGTTGGCGACGTTCGACACCGCCGCGCTCCGCCGCTACCCCGACCCCGTTTTCAGCGAGTTGCGCGAGGTGATCGCCCGGCTCAACGGAACGACAATAGACCGCGTGTTCGTCGGCAACGGCTCGGACGAGATCCTCTCGCTCGCGGCGCGGGCGTTCGTGGAGGACGACGAGAGCATCGGCTCTCTCGACCCCTCCTACTCGCTCTACAAGACTTTGGCGGCCATCAGGAATGTCAAATGGATCGGACTTGAAGCCGCGCTTCCAATGGCCTTAGGTCCCTCGCGTCCTAAGTCCCTCACGTCCCCAAGCGCGTCTCTCACATCGCCCCTTCCGTCGGACGTCTCTCTATTTTTGCTCACCAACCCGAACGCGCCGACGGGCGAGTTCCGCGAACCAAAGGCCGTCGCCGCGTTCGCGAAGAAAACGCGCGGCGTGTTGCTCGTTGACGAGGCCTACGCGGACTTCGCACGTGACAACTGCATGGCGCTCGCGACCGCCCCCAAGAACCGCAACGTCATCGTCATGCGGACGCTCTCGAAGAGTTATTCGCTCGCCGGGCTTCGCGTGGGCTACTGCGTGGGACCCAAGGATCTCATCGACGCGCTCTACAAGATCAAGGACTCCTACAACGTCGACCTCCTCGCGCAGCGTCTCGCCATCGCGGCGCTCAAAGATCAACCGCACATGCGAGGGAACGTCCGCAAGATCGTCCGCACACGCGAGGCGACGGCGAACGCCCTTCGGTCGCGAGGCTTCGACGTCATTCCGTCCGAGGCGAACTTCCTCTTCGTGAGGCCGCCGAAGCCCCACACGGCCGCCGCGCTCTTCGCCGCGTTAAAAAAACGAAACATCTTCGTGCGCTACTTTCCAGGCCCCAAAACCGGCGACCGTCTGCGCATCACGATTGGGACGGAGGAGGAGATGAGGAAGCTAATGAAAGCAATTTGTGAATTAGTGAATTAGAGAATATGACCAACCCACTCTCAACGCCTGACTTCACGCCACGCGAGGAACTTCAGGCGAAGCAGCTCGAAAAACTCCAGAAACTCGTCGCCTACGAATACGAGCGCGTCCGCCTCTTCCGCCAGCGGTGCGACGAGAAAGGCGTGAAGCCCCGCGACATCGCGAGCCTCGCCGACATCGCGAAACTCCCCTTCATGGTCAAGACCGACCTGCGCGACGAGTATCCCTTGGGGCTGACGGCCGCGCCGATGCGCGAGATCGTCCGCTTCCACTGCTCGTCGGGCACGACGGGGAAACCCATCTGCATCCCCAACACGAAAGGCGACATCGACGTCTGGGCGGACGCGGCGGCGCGGTGTCTGACCATGTATGGCCTCTCCCCCGACGACATCCTCCAAGTCTCCTACGGCTACGGGCTTTTCACGGGCGGCCTCGGCCTCCACTACGGCGGCGAGACACTCGGCTGCGCGGTTCTTCCGACCTCGGCGGGCAACACCGAGAAGCAGCTCATGCTCATGCGGGATCTCGGCACGACGGCCATCGCCTGCACGCCGAGCTACTTCCTGCACATCATGGACGTCGCCCGCCACGCGGGGATCGACTTCCGCCGCGACACGAAATTGAAACACGGCATCTTCGGCGCGGAGCCGTGGACGGACGAGATGCGTTCGCGCATCGAATCGGAGACGGGCATCACCGCGCACGACATCTATGGGCTCACCGAGATCTCCGGGCCCGGCGTCGCCGGCTCGTGCGGGCATTGCGCGGGGCTTCACATCTTCGAGGATCACTACTACCCGGAGGTCATCGACCCCGACACGCTCGAAGTCCTGCCCGACGGCGAGGAGGGCGAGCTCGTCTTCACGACGCTCGACCGCTTCGGCACGCCGATGATCCGCTACCGGACGCGCGACCTCACGACGCTCCACGCCGAGACGTGCGCGTGCGGGCGGACGATCCGCTGGATGAACCGCATCAAGGCGCGTTCCGACGACATGCTCATCGTCCACGGCGTCAACCTCTTCCCCAGCCAGGTCGAGACGGCCCTGCTCGGCGTGGAGGGCGTCGCGCCGCACTACCAGATCGTCATCACGCCGACGGAGACGCTGGACTTGTTGGAGATCAAGGTCGAGATGCGCCCCGAGGCGTTCTCCGACAACGTGCGCGACATCGAGTCGCTGCGCCGCAAGGTCTTCGCCGCCGTCAAGCAGATCATCTCGCTCTCGCCGCGCATCACGCTCGTCGCCCCCGGCACCCTGCCGCGTTCGGAAGGCAAGATCAAGCGCGTCATCGACTTGCGCAAAAAAGCATGAGGCCCTTCTTCCACAGCGTCCTCAAACACCTCGACAAGCTTGACGAGACCAAGCTGCGCGAGCAATACCGCCTCGCCCTCGGCGAGTTGGAGAAGGAGGAGAAAATCCTCTCCGCGCTCGACCGTGGCGTCGTCTCCCTCGACGAGCATGGCGATGTCTCCTTCGCGAACCCGGCCGCCGTCGCGCTCTTGGGCGAACCACTGGAGGAGAACATCAAGGAACTCGCCATCCCACGGCACACGGCCTCGAAGATCGAGACGACGCGCACCTACCCGGAGGCGCGGACGCTGGAGATCCAAACCTTCCCCGTCGAGGCGGGGCTTGTCATCCTCCTGCGCGACACGACATCGGAGAAGGCGCGGACGGAGGAGGAGCTGCGGGCGGGCGCGACGAAGGCCGTCTGCGACCTCGCCGCCGGTGTCGCGCACGAGATCGGGAACCCGCTCAACGCGATCTCCATGAACCTGCAGTTGTTGGAGCGCGACCCCGCCGACAAGACCTCGCTGGAGATCTGTCAGGCGCAAGTGAAGCGGCTCGACGGGATCATCCGCGAGTTCCTCTCGGCGTTGCGGGCGCGCAAGCCCGTCCTCGTCCCCGGCTCGCCGGCCGACCCGCTCAAAGCGTGCCTCACGGCCTTGCGGCCGCAGTTCCTCGAACGCGACATCCGCGTCACGCTCGATTTGCCCTCGGCGCTCCCCTCCGTCGCGCTCGACCGCGACTTGATCGAGCAAGTCTTCTTCAACCTCGTCAAGAACGCCTTGGAGGCGATGAAGGACGGCGCGTCGCTCTCAATCGCCCTGTCCTCCGACGACAGGGACGTTCTCGTCGTCTTCCGCGACACGGGCGAGGGCATGACGACGGAGCAGCTCACCCACCTCTTCGAGCCCTACCGCACGACGAAGGAAAAGGGGACGGGGTTGGGGCTGATGGTCTCCAAGCGGATCATCGCCGACCACGGCGGCACCATCGCCGTCGAGTCCGCGCCGGGGGAGGGGACGACCATGACCATCCGCCTGCCACGGCTTGAAAAAAGGGTCCGCCAACTCAAATGAAACAGAAGATCCTCATCGTTGACGACGAGAAGCCCCTGCGCGACACGCTCGCGCGTTGGCTCGCGCCCTCCTACGAATGCCTGACGGCGCCCGGCGCGGAAGAGGCCCTCCAAGCCCTCGACGCGAACAAGGACGTCAAACTCCTCATCACCGACGTCAAGATGCCGGGCGAGGACGGCGTCTCGCTCCTCAAAAAGGCCAAGGCGATCCGCCCCGACCTTCCCGTCATCCTCCTGACGGCCTACGGGAACGTCGACCTCGCCGTCGAGGCCATGAAGGACGGCGCGGACGACTTCGTTCAAAAGCCCATCACCGATCTCAAAGCCTTTGATGTCCGCGTCGCCCAATGCATGAAGACGGCCGCGTTGGAGCAGGAAGTCGCCGAGCTCAAAAGCCGCCTGTCGGGGGAGCTGGAGGAGTTCACGGGGAAATCCCCCGCCATGGAGCAGATCTACCGCCTCATCCGCAAGGTCGCGCCCACGCACGCCACCGTCCTCATCGAGGGGCCCAGCGGCACGGGCAAGGAGCTCGTCGCCCGCGCCCTCCACAACCTCTCGCCCCGCGCCAAAGGGCCGTTCATCGCCGTCGAGTGCGCGGCGATGTCGAAGGAGCTGCTCGTTTCGGAACTCTTCGGCTACGCGCCCGGCTCCTTCACGGGGGCGCTCAAGGACGGCAAGGCCGGGTGCTTCGAGGCCGCGAACGGCGGGACGCTCTTCCTCGACGAGATCGGCGAGATCGACGCGGACACGCAAGTGAAACTCCTGCGGGCGATTGAGTCGCGCACGGTTGTCCGCTTGGGGAGCAGCGAGCCGATTCCCGTCGATTTCCGCCTCGTGGCCGCGACGAACAAGAACCTCGCCCAGCTCGTCAAGGCCGGCTCGTTCCGCGAGGATCTCTTCTACCGTCTCAACGTGATCGACATCCGCACACCCGCGCTCAAAGACCACCGCGAGGACATCGCCGCGCTCGTGGCGCGGTTCCTGAAGGAATACGCCCGCGACAACGAAAGCCCCGTCACCGGCATCGAGCCACACGCCCTCAACGCCCTCGAACGCTACGACTGGCCGGGGAACGTCCGCCAGTTGCGGAACGTCATCGAGAAGATGGTCATCCTCGCGTCCGGGCCCCGCCTGACCGTCGATGATCTGCCGCTTGAGATTCGGGAAAGCGACGCGACGACCGCCGCGACACCAACCGAGACCTCGCTGGGCGTGGAAAAATCCGCCGAAACGACACCCGCCGCGCCGCCAACAGCCACCACGCCGCCGCCCGACGCGCCCGACGACGAGACGCTTTCCGAGGCCGAGAAGCAGCGCATCCTCTCGACGCTGGCCGCCTGTGGCAACAACAAGACGAAAGCCGCCGAACGCCTCGGCATCTCGCGCCGGACGCTCCATCGGAAGATCAACGAATGGGGGCTTTGACACAAGGCATTCCCGCGCTCCCTGGGTTGGAGCTGATCGAGCGCGTGGGCGAGGGCGGCATGGCCACCGTCTGGAAGGCGCGCGACGTCAAGAACGACCGCATTGTCGCCGTGAAGATCCTCCGCGCCGACGACAAGGATTTGGAGGAGAACCTCGCCGCGTTCAAGGACGAGGAGCATTTGATGTCGGAGATCCGCCACCCCGGAATCGTCGAGGCTTATGAGATCAACCACGTCGGGAACATTTGGTATTTCGTCATGGAGTTCGTGGACGGCTACACGTTCGCGGACTACCTCAGGCGGAAATACCGCCTCCCCGAAAGCGACTGTTTGCTCATCTGCGAGTCCGTCGCCGTCGCCCTCAACGAGGTCTGGAACGAGCACGGCATCGTCCACTGCGACATCAAGCCGGAGAACATCATGATCAACACGGCGGGCGAGATCAAGCTGACCGACCTCGGCATCTCGCACCGCTTCGACATCTCGAAGCTCTCGTCCCGCGAGGTCTCCGAGCACGTCCTCGGCACGCCCGCCTACATCTCGCCGGAGCAAGTCTACGGCGATGTGGAGCTCGACTGCCGCGCCGACATCTACGCGCTCGCCGCGACGCTCTACCACCTCTCGACGGGGCGCATCCTCTTCCCCGCGCTCTCGAACGAGGAGACGATGCGCGCGCACTGCCACAAGGATATGCAGGCCAACGACCCGCGCATCTACTGCGCGTCGCTCTCGGAGGGCTTCTGCCAGATGTTGGAGGCGATGCTCGTCAAGGATCGCGAGGATCGCATCGGCTCGTGGGACATCGTCTTCCAAATGTGCCGCGACATCGAATCGGGACACTCCTTCAAACCGAGGGAATCCACCTC